>JAPKAW010000155.1 GCA_028825055.1 Flavobacteriales bacterium
TTGACTTCTAAACCTTTGGCTTGTTCAAGCCAAAGTGATTCATCAAAAGAGGCAAACATGTTCCATGGATCATTCTGCATGAACCAAAGGTAAGAAACACGCCACGGCCCTTTGACTTGAGATTCCATTGAAATGGCACAAACGCTATATTCGTTCAATGAATCAGTTACTAGATTGGAACACGTTTGAATCCGTGCAAATGGAGGTAGGAACAGTCATTCTCGCAACTCCATTTCCTGAGTCCAAGCAGCCAGCCATGATTGTCCATGTTGATTTTGGCGATGCTCGCGGTGTTCTCAAAACTTCGGCGCAAATCACGAAACGTTATCAGCCTGAAGACATCATAGGAAAGCAGGTTATCGGAGTTGTCAATTTTCCCCCCAAACAAATTGGCCCCATGCGTTCGGAGTTTTTGCTTTTGGGTGCGTTGGATGCCGAAAAAGGTACTGCACTGCTTACCGTAGACGAATTCATCCAACCCGGATCAAGGATTGCATGACCTCAGTTCAATCGGAGTGACTTTGGTGTTTAATTTCGCTCCATGACCGCTCGCAACAAAGCCATTTTTCTCGATCGTGATGGTGTCATCAACCATGACCCCGGAGATTACACCCGAAGCCTAGAGGAATTCAAAATTCTTCCGACCGTTTTTGAGACGCTAAAGAAGCTGGACGATGCGGGGTATCTGCTCGTTTTGATTACCAATCAAGGAGGCATTGCCAAAGGACTTTACTCCCACGATGACGTCAATGAAATCCACACGTATTTAAGGGAAAAGTGCATCGAACGCGGCTTTCGTTTGACGGACGTTTACTACAGCCCGCACCATCCAGTCTTTGGAGAAAGTCTGAGTAGAAAGCCGGGCAGCCTGATGATTGAAAAGGCCTGCGCCAAATATGACATTGACCCTGCAAAATCTTGGATGGTCGGTGACAAAGTCCGCGATCTTGAAGCAGGTAAAGGCGCGGGTGTTAAAGGAGTCTTACTCCCTGTGAATGGAGACATCGCTGACATTGCAGATATTCTATTGACCGTGCCACAAACCAATGCAATCAGCAATGAGTGATTCGATTCAGTTGAATACCGAGCCTGGTGCTATTTACATTGTAAATGGCAAACTGACCGACGATAGTGCGTTACCAAACCCCATACAAAATCGAGGATTTCGGTTTGCGGATGGCTTTTTTGAAACAATTCGTATTGTGCACGGAAGAGCACAACACCTTCAACTGCATTTTAATCGAATCACAAACAGCCTACAAGCACACCGGATCAACAAGCCCATAGAATTTGATTTGATTTCATTTTCTCATGCAATTGACGTACTCGTGCAAGCTAATGGGCTGGACCAAGGCGGACGTATTCGGGCAAGTTTCTTGCGGGATGGTGGTGGGAGATACACGCCGCAATCCAACGATTTAATGTGGGTTGCAGAATGTGAGTCTATGGATCAGAACGAATTCTGCATCAACGAAAAGGGAATTTCCGTGGACCTGTTTTCGGATATGAGGAAGCCCGCTAGCCCACTTGCAAACTTCAAAAACATTGCCGCGACTCTCTACGTTCAAGCTGCTATTTGGGCAGAATCAAAAGGTCTTGACGACGCCTTAGTTTCCAATGAACAATACAATGTGATTGAATCCTCACGTTCCAACATATTCCTTGTTAGCAACGGAGTTCTCTACACCTCGGGCTTGGATAGCGGACCCGTTGGAGGCGTTATGAGAGCCGCCATTATCAACGTAGCCTTGGCCAATCAATACAAGGTGTACGAATGCAATTTGACCCCACAAGAGTTGTTACGCGCTGATGAACTTTTCTTGTCCAATGCCATCATTGGAATTCAATGGGTCTCTAGCTATCGTACAAAGCGCTATTACAACCAAACGTCCAAGGATTTGGTCCAGCTAATCAACGAGAGCTTGATCCGCTAACACGTGGGTCAATCCAGCCATACAGCAGATCAACGGCCACGTTGACAAGAACAAATATGGATGCAATCACCGCGACGCATCCCATGACCATGGGCAGATCACTCTGCTCTAGTGCGCGAAACATGAGGAGTCCCATTCCCTGCCACCCGAAAACATATTCAACAAAAACAGCACCTGCGAGCATACTCGCAAACCAGCCAGAAGCTGCTGTCAAAACAGGATTGAGCGCATTGCGTAAAACATGGTGGGTCATGATGCGCATCTGACCTACCCCCTTGGACTTGGCTGTACGCACATAGGACGAACCTAAAATTTCAGTAACACTATTGCGTGTCAATTGGAACACAACCGATAAGGGTCGAATTCCCAATGTTAAAGCGGGTAGAATAGCATGGTGCAATGCCAATCGGGGACCTAGAAATGGATGCACTTCCCAGAGACCACCGGTCATCGGCAAGCCTGTCCAAGCATGCCAAACGGAACCAAACAACCACGAAACAACAATCGCCATAACAAACGACGGTGCGCTCATGCCCAATGATGCCAAGGTTAAAAACAGTCGATCCGCAAAAGAGCCAGCCACTGCTCCACAGAGCATGCCACCAATAAGCCCCAAAGTCATCGCAAGTGCCATGGCCAAAACCGCCAGTAATATCGTCGCAGGAAGGGATTGAAAGATGGCCTCAGTGACTGGGCGATCCGAGATGAATGATCGACCAAGGTCAGGAGCTTCCAAACTCCACCCCTCTGCCACATGTTGCAGCGGACTCAATCCCATGAAAAAATGAAGATAGCGTTTGGCTGGAGATTGATTCAAACCATATTTCTCACGAATCGCTTCGACCACTTCCTCCTGCTCGTTTTGACCAGCGAGCTGTCGAGCTGGATCGGGAATAAAAGCGAATAAGATAAAAACCAACGTCAAGGCGCCCCACAAAACACCCAAGCCCTGACCGAGTTTTTGAGCGATGGCCTTCACCTACTCAAAATTAATTCACCAATGCGTCAAACGCCGGAACGTCTCGCCAAGACCACTTTTCTTGGATGATTCCGTCTCGCATCCAAACCAACCCCGGATTGGAGCGCACGATAATTTTAAGTTCAGTCTGGTCACACGTATAGAAAGGGTACGGCGCTTTGAACTCAGTTCGGTACGACTCATTCTGATCAGACGGTGCATTGGTCAAGCCAATCACTTTCCAGCCCTTGCTCATCGCCTGCGTTGCGAGCACATTGAGCGCTTCTTGCCCTAACCCCGCTCCTGCGTCAAGATCCTTGCTTACATGAATCAGTATATCTCCTTCAAATTGTAGAATCTCGTCTACCACATCCTCGCCATTACCGTCCACAATTTGAAAATCCATTATGAGCGGCTCATAGCCCTCAGACAATTTGACTTCATCTCCATCAAATGACACCGTCTCAAATCCCTCTTTGAACCACTGCTCATTGTAAATCTTAATCCAATCGGTGCTCAGAATGATCGTGTCCTCTTTCGTTTTTAAATTTATAAACGTGTACTCTGTGGCATACTGGGGGGCTTCGAGTCCCAATTCATCAGCGGACTTTCGGTTTTCAATAACACTTTCTCCGACAGCATAAGGACGGTAGTCTTTAACCGGGAGGTGATTCAACGTGTAATATTGAAAGAGACTACACACCACGATTACACCTGCTGCCATGATCCACTCTCGATATTTACTGGGAAAACGGACCTTCAACCCTTCAGCCACAGCATAGGCCATAGCAGCAAAAAGTACAGGGAAATTCCAATGTAGCATCCCTGCTCCAAACGCATAAATGACCACCAAACTTCCCGTAATTAGAACAAGTCCCTCTCTCTTTTCATTGAGGCGAGTCCATCCGTTGAATGCCCCAATCAAAATGGGCACAGTCAAAACCGAAAGCACCAAGTCTTTGATAAAGCTCTCGTAGGGAGTCAAGGGAATGGCGTTACCAAAGCAACCACAAGCCAACACGCATTGGTTGGCAATTTCAACGGTTGCTCCCGTCGCGTCAACAATCATTTTGGTGGCAAAAGGGTCGCAATTTGCTGTATACCAGGTCAACCAGGTAAAAAAGGCCATCAAGACGCCCGTCAAAGTGGCTGTCAATTTGGGCAAGGCTCCGATGACCATGGCTACACCCAAAAGAATCTCACCAATGCATATGAGCACAGACAAAGACAGCGCATACTCTTCCAAACCGGGAAGGTTCAATGCACCTGGCTCGAAGTATTCCTCCAATTTGTACATGAAGCCCATGGCATCATTGGACTTGATCAATCCAGAAACAATAAAGAGTGAGCCCACTAACAGCCGACACAATTGCACCAAGCCTCGAAAAAATTGCATGCCAAAAGATTTGAGTAGCAAGTTAACGACGCAAACGGACTCAAGAGGTGTCTTAGGACGCTTCTTCCAACAGGATAAGTGCAAAAATTGCATAATTTGCCATATCCTGGTAGTTGGCGTCAATGCCTTCTGAAACTTGCGTTGCGCCGGCGTGGTTTTCGATTTGCTTCACCCGAAGCAACTTCATCAGGATCAGGTCCGTCAATGAACTAACGCGCATATCGCGCCAAGCTTCACCATAATCGTGATTCTTTCGAATCATCAATGCGCGCGTTTCTTCAAAAGCACTGCGGTACATCGAAATGGCCTCTTTTGGATCCAGCTCAAGTGGCTGATTTGGAGCTAAGTTGCATTGAATGAGGGCCAATAGGCTGTAGTTCACAATGCCAATGAATTCAGAATCAATCCCTTCGTCGACCAAGGCCTCTCCCGTTTCTTGAAGAGTTCTGATGCGATTTGCTTTGATGAAAAGCTGATCCGTCAAAGAAGAAGGCCTTAAGATTCTCCAAGCAGTACCATAATCAGACGTTTTCGCCTCAAACAGACGAGCACATTGTTCAAATGCACGGTCGTATTGTGTTAGGGTTTGTTCTAGCGTAGTCACGGATTCACTGGCTCTTGGAATAACTTGCGGAAAGATACAACGAACGAATGGATGGCATAC
>JAPKAW010000156.1 GCA_028825055.1 Flavobacteriales bacterium
ACAATTTCAAAAACATTCAATTGAGCATGACCAAGTGTGCACGAAAAAATAAATGCTAGAGGGAGTATAAAAAACTTCATTTGTGGAGAGAGGAATAAGGAAAATAAATCAACTTAGTTTAGAAAGAAACGCGTTGTCTTTAAATCAGAAAGTGCCTTTTGATACACAGTGCCTCAAAGTGTATTTATTTGTTGAAAAAATACCTCATTGATGTTAGTTTCTACGGAGTTAAAAACGCTTTGCTGCAAAGTTCAAATTAAATGCAATCGTTTGGAGGTATACAGTGCCGGTGAGATTCCTGCCAGAATTAGAATCATGATACGATTCGCTCATGTTTTAGGCTTGCTTTTATTGGGCTTGCTTTTGGAGGGCGGTGTTTGGTGGTATGCTACCCTAGGGTGAGGATTTGATTTGGAAACGCTTCGGCTGGCGGCTCGTTTTTCAGGAAGATTGTCCTTCCTCGCATACCTCCACGTTGGTGGGGAGCATCATGGAATTTCGTTACAACGAGTTGGCGCGTGAGGTGGGACTGGGACGTTAGAAAGGATACTAAGACTGGTTTAAACACTGATCCAGCCATCCCTGCAATTGGATAATTGTGGACTTCGGAGCGTTGGTTTGAAATACGAAAGTGACATCTTCACGTTGAAATATTAAATCATAGGCGGAAAGACTTCCGTCACTATGGACTTGTTGGCTGCCAATCCATTCTCCTCGTCGAAATGGAATTCCATATAGCTCCAAGCGCACTTTGAAATAGGCGATCGTCCCCCCTGAAGTTTGTTCGAAGTTGATGATGTGCCGTTCAGATTGTGATTCCATAATGGCCTCCAAATCTGCATTGCCGGAGCAGGCAATCAGGGTTACACGAGGACTGCCGATTGCGCGGCCTTTGAAGGATTGTCGCATGCCTTGCCAAGCGGTCAAGCGCCTCCCGCATATGGCTTCGACTTCTCTCCAACGGTTGGGGTCGTTGTAGGTCAAATTCCAAAACGGAATTGCGGCGTGATGGCGTATCATGGTTTCGAGGGGGTGTTCCAAAAAGTGCGGTAATGTCCGTCGGGGTCATACCGTTCCGTTTGCCATGGGAGATCGAATTTGCGATTCGGGCGTGGGTCGTTGCCCAATCCCGCAACGTAAAGCCAATTGCCTGTGTTGCTGCAAGGATCATAGTCGATGAGTTCGCGTTCAAACCAGGCGGCACAAGGCCGCCAATCCAACCCCAGGTCATGGATGGCATATGAGGCGACGTTTTGACGCCCGCGGTTGGACATAAAACCTGTGGCACGCAATTCGCGCATGTTGGCATTGACAAAGTCGTCATCGGTGGTGCCGTTGATCCAATTTTGCCAGCTGGATTCTTGGGGATTCACGTGCGGATGAGCTGCTTCCCCTTTGATTCCAAACGTGCTCCAAATTCGATTTCCATGCTGCATCGCGACGAATCGAAAATAGTCCCGCCAAAGCAGCTCAAAAATCAGCCAATAGGTGCTTTCGTTGGCTTCAACTTCATGTTCATAACGTAAAATATCAGCGTGAATCTGCCGAGCGCTGAGGCATCCCCAGGCGATCCACGGACTAAATTTGCTCGAATAGTCGTATCCCAACAGGCCGTTTCGCGTCTCTTTATATCGACTCAATAATTGGGTGTCCCACAGATATGCATCGAGCCGTTTTCTGCCTGCCAGGGCTCCTCCTTCAAACACCATGGCGCCGGGCACAGCCGGTGGGCAAAGGACCGATTCACAACGCTTTACCCAATCCGAAACTTGGAGTACTTCTGCTGAAACGGGGGCGGGCCATCGCTCCACGTTGACGAGGGGACGAGTCTTCAGACCTCCCTTTTCAACTTTATTTCGAAATCGGCTAAACACCTCGGGTAAATCGCTCAAGGACATGGGTAAGTCTTCCGGATGGAGGAGCGTCTGGCCTTCAATCCAATGCGCCGAAATCACGGATTCGATACGATTCTCAGCTTCTGTTTCTTCCTGCGTATGCTCCTTTTGTCCAAAAACTTGAGAGCAGTCCAGCAAGTTTGCGGCATCGACAATGCATGTCGCCGGGTCGCCGGTTAAAACAATAAGCTCATGGCCCTTCTCAAGCAAGGCCTGCTCCAAGGCTAGAACCGATTGTACCATGAACCGCATTCGATGCGGTCCCATCCGGTCAAAGCCATGGGGTGACGGGTCAAACCAACGCTCATCGATGATAAAAACAAACGCAGCGGATTCCACCTTCTGGGCCATGGCGTGTAAGGCGGGGTTGTCATCCAACCTCAAGTCGTTTCGGAACCAGTACAGTCCGCGTTTGATTGTTGATGTCACAGGGATTCGATGTTGTCCAGATGGTGTGCTGCGGTTTCGAGGAGCGCCTGCTGTTTCGCGGGGTCCATCTTATCCCACGTGCGGTAGGCCATACCAATGCGGGGATTGCGTTCCAGTTTGCTGCGATGGCGCACATGGAAGTCCCAGTACAAACTGTTGAACGGACAGGAGGAGGCCCCGGTTTTGTCTTGAGCGCGGTAGTGACAGCTGCCGCAATACGGCCCCATTTTTTTGATGTACTGAGCGCTGCTTACGTATGGCTTCGAGCCTACAATGCCTCCATCCGCAAATTGGCTCATTCCACGTGTGTTCGTGATTTCTACCCACTGCAAGGCATCGATGTAAACGCCCAAATACCAATCGTCCACCTCATCGGGATGAACGCCTGCGAGTAAGGCGAAATTGCCTGTGACCATCAGACGTTGGATGTGATGCGCGTATGCATGTTCGAGCGTTTGGTCAATTGAATGCGAGAGGCATTTCATCTTGGTTTTCCCTGTCCAAAACCACGATGGTAGCGGCTGCTGGTGGTCGAAGAAATTCAAGGTTGCGTATGTCGGCATCTCCGCCCAATACACACCTCGCATGTACTCTCTCCAACCCAAGATTTGACGAATGAATCCTTCGGCTTGAGAGATGTGTACTCGCTCAGGGTCATCCCGCCAGGCTTGCTCAACCGTTTGAACGACTTCATAAGGCGAGATCAGTTTGACATTCATCAAGAAACTCAATCGCGAATGATAGACGGTCCAGCATTCGGTGGTCATGGCATCTTGGAAGTCGCCAAAAAACGGAAGCAATTCATGGGTAAAATGCTCCAACATCTCGAGCCCTTCCGCTCGAGTCAAAGGCCAAGGAAAGGCATCCTCGCGAATGCGTCCAATCGTCTCGACTCCGCTGGATTCCAATAGCGCCAAAAGTGTGCTGACCTTCCTTTGGAACAGTTTGGGAGGAGGAAGCGTGTGATTTTTGGGGAGTTTTTGACGGTTGGAAGCGTCAAAATTCCATTCCCCACCTTCGGGTTCCATCGCCGGAGTCATGAGGATATTGTGCTTTTTCCGCATGGACCGATAAAACGTCTCGAGGCGGTACGTCTTTTTGCCTTTGAAAAAGGTAGCCAAGTCTTCACGTTGAGTGAAGAAATGTTGTGAATCTGAAACACTCCAATTCCAGCCGCGACGGTCGCAAATGGCGCTCCATTTCGCGAGTATCTCATCCATGCGGTATTCATCGGGATGCTGCCAAGCCGATTGAGTGGCTGCTGCTTCTGAACAGATCCATTCCAAGTTGTCCGGAATGGAATGAAGGTTTCTTGAATCGTCTAGTGTGAGATACAGAACGCGGTGCCCTTTTTGATGCAAGTCCATTGCAAACAGACGCATAGCGGCAAAAAAGGATACGACCTTTTGAATGTGGTGGCGTGCATAGTCGGTTTCGGAACGCACTTCCATCAGAACAAAGGTGATCTCAGGATCAGGATTGGATGTGAACCAGTCATGCTCAAAGTTCAACTGGTCTCCTAAGATCAGGCGAACTTCTTGAGCCTTTTCGAGCGTCTGCAATTCTTCCATTGCTGGAATATCCAACTCCTTCATGTTGCGATTGTTTTTCCTTTGCGGCATCGCTCCGAGCAATACCTCACTTCGTTCCAGCAATCCTCCCACTTTTTCCGCCAAGAAAATGGTCTCAAGCATGTTGTGCACGTGCGGTCTGGAGGAAAGTTTTTACGATGCATTGAAGATTAACCACTATCGAGTAGAGATGTTTTCTATTCATCATAAAACCTGTTGGTTAGAATTTGGAACTTGTTAATGGTGGTTAAGAAAGACAAGATGTCAATCAAGCCGAGGGATAGCGTAGCGAGATGTAATAAACAGATTCTATTTTTACACCTTCAAAATTCAGATGCGTCCAGTTCAACTCCCTGCTATTTGCACTTTCAGTGCCCTAATTGCATTTTTTGGTGCAATGGATATGGTACGTTCTGTGGAGGTGGTCATCGGACGCGATTTTCGTCAGCTCGAATTGTTAACGGACTTCCCGTAGAAGCCTCACCAAGAGGAAGGTGACGGTCAGCCAGGTACATGGAGCCTGCAGTTGAGTGAAGATGTCACGTTTCTGCACAAAGCAGGGTTGCGTCAGGCGCTTTCTTGGGTGAAGCCAGGAGGTCACGTCATTTTGGACGCTTCGCGAACGCTGCGCATGGATGTTGATGTTCGCGACGTCATTGACGATTTCGAAAACCGTGCGATTGAAGAGTATATCACGTTGGAATTACTCTCACCTGATGACGCCAAAGAGACATGGATTCCATCCTTCTTCCACAAGAAGGCTAGCTGAACTCATCAAAGGACTGCAGGCTGAATTGAACATGACAGAGCTCTCATTACCATCTGATGTTGCGGGTTTTGGTTGGAAATCGTCCCATTATCCTCCAATCAAATGATAGAGTCCTGCCCCCAAAACTCCCCCAAGTATGGGGCCGACAATTGGAACCCAACTGTAAGACCAATCGCTGTCACGTTTCCCGGAAATGGGTAGCACGAAATGCGCTAGACGAGGTCCTAAATCTCGAGCAGGATTGATGGCGTAGCCCGTTGGCCCCCCCAGTCCCATGCCAATCCC
>JAPKAW010000157.1 GCA_028825055.1 Flavobacteriales bacterium
CTTTCTCAATCTGCTCTGTATTGTGAGCGATGACACTATTGGCCGCGTTCACGATGAATTGAGTCGAGCGGTAATTTTGCTCGAGTTTGTACATCGCGAAATCAGGGTAGTCCTTTTTGAAATTCAGGATATTCTCAATGTTGGCTCCGCGGAACCCATAGATGGATTGTGCATCATCACCAACAACGCATAGGTTTTCTCGTAAAGCGGCCAGCTGCTTGATGATGACATATTGAGAAAAGTTGGTGTCTTGATACTCATCGACCAAGATGTATTGAAACTTGTGCTGGTACTTTAGGAGCAGGTCAGGAAAGTCCCTCAGCAACACATTCATTTTGAATAAGAGGTCATCAAAGTCCATTGCTTGTGCACGAAAACATCGGCTTTCGTAAGCCCGATACACCTCATGTATGCGGGGTCTCCCTGCTTGAGTATCTTCAGACATGATGTCTGTATTATCGGCATACCCTTTTGAGTCAATTAGGTTGTTCTTGGCGTTGGATATCCGTGATTGGACGCTCGCTGCTTTGTATACTTTATCGTCCAAGCCGAGCCCTTTGACAATATCCTTGATCAATGCTCGGCTGTCTGAAGTGTCGTAAATGGTGAAGTTGCGCGGGTAGTTGATTCGCTCGCTTTCAATCCGCAAGATCCGAGCGAAGACACTGTGAAAGGTGCCCATCCAAACATTACGTGCTTCGCCATCGCCAATTACCTTGGCGATTCGATCTTTCATTTCTCTGGCCGCCTTGTTTGTAAACGTCAAGGCTAGGATGGAAAACGCATCTGTCCCTTTGGAAATCAAATGGGCAATGCGGTAGGTCAGTACGCGTGTTTTACCGGACCCTGCTCCAGCAATGACCATCATAGGGCCCTCAATATGGCTTGCCGCCCCTCTCTGCGCCTCGTTTAAATCGTTCAGAAATTCCACAAGGTGAAGGTATGAAGTGATTTGCTTATCGAAGAAGGGGGAGGCCTCTCTTCGCAACATTGTGAAAAACTATTCTTCTGCGGTGCCAGATAGCGGGTTTTTTGCACGTCTGTATCCCCTGCTAATCGGCTCATTTTTAAGAGGCTTGACGGCGAATGTGGGGTCTGCTTGAAAAAACCCTGCGGCGCTGCTTGTTTTTAACTCATAATCCGCTACTTTTGCACCCCTCTTATTCGGGGGAAAAAGATATTGTTTAAACATAATCTGATAGATCAGGTCGAATGCCTACCATACAGCAGCTCATCCGAAAAGGACGCGTAACGAAGACCCAAGCGAGCAAATCTGCCGCTTTGGATTCGTGCCCGCAAAGGCGCGGCGTTTGCGTCCGTGTATATACCACGACTCCAAAGAAGCCGAACTCTGCCATGCGGAAAGTCGCCCGTGTGCGATTGACCAACGGCAACGAAGTCAACGCCTACATTGGTGGTGAAGGGCACAACCTTCAAGAGCACAGCATTGTATTGGTCCGTGGTGGCCGTGTCAAAGATTTGCCAGGTGTGCGTTACCACATTGTGCGTGGTGCATTGGACACAGCAGGTGTAGAGGGACGTTCACAGCGTCGTTCTAAATATGGAACTAAGCGGCCTAAAGCCAAGAAGTAATCGATCATGAGAAGGAGAGTAGCCAAAAAGCATTTGATTCTGCCGGATCCACGATTCGACAGTGTTCTCGTTACGAGCTTCGTCAACAACTTGATGTTGGACGGAAAGAAGAGCGTAGCATTCGATATATTTTACAAAGCCATGGACCGCGTCGAAGAACGCACCGAGGAGGAGAGCTTGGAAGTTTTCAAGCGCGCTTTGGATAATGTCACTCCTGGAGTGGAAGTTCGTAGCCGCCGAGTTGGTGGTGCGACTTTTCAAATTCCACAGCCTATCCGTGATTCGCGCAAAGTAAGTTTAGCCATGAAATGGTTGATCGGATATGCTCGGAAACGGAATGAAAAATCCATGTCAGAGCGTCTAGCTTCAGAAGTTGTTGCAGCAGCAAAAGAGGAAGGAGCTACTTTCAAAAAGAAAGAGGATACTCACCGAATGGCTGAAGCGAACAAGGCATTCTCGCATTTCCGTTTCTGATTACGAACTGATTACGTCGAAAAGATTATGGCCAAAAGAGACCTCAACTATACACGGAACATCGGTATCATGGCTCACGTTGATGCGGGTAAAACCACAACGACTGAGCGGGTTCTGTATTACACCGGAATTTCTCATAAAATCGGGGAAGTGCACGATGGTGCAGCCACGATGGATTGGATGGAGCAGGAACAAGAGCGTGGAATTACGATCACCTCTGCCGCTACGACTTGTTTCTGGCAGTTCAGAGATGAAGATTACCGGATCAACATCATTGACACACCAGGGCACGTTGACTTTACAGTTGAAGTTGAGCGCTCTTTGCGTGTATTGGACGGAGCAGTTGCTTTGTTCTGTGCCGTTTCGGGAGTGGAGCCTCAGTCAGAAACCAACTGGGGTCTGGCTGATAAGTACAAAGTTCCGCGAATTGGCTTCATCAATAAGATGGACCGATCAGGAGCTGACTTCTTCAACGTAGTCGGAATGATCAAGGACATGCTTGGAGCACGTCCCGTTCCGTTGCAAGTGCCAATTGGTGCTGAAGATGACTTCAAAGGAGTCGTCGATTTAGTTAAGAACAAAGCGTTCATTTGGAACGAAGAGGATATGGGAGCTACTTGGAATGAAATTCCTATCCCAGAAGATTTGATTGAGACGGTTGAGGAGTACCGAGGTTTGTTGATCGAAGCGGCTGCAGAGCAGAACGATGTTCTGATGGAGAAGTATTTCGAAGATCCAAACAGCCTGACTGAAGAAGAGATTGTTGATGCCATCCGTAAGGCCACGATTGGCATGCAGATTACACCGCTTCTATGCGGCTCGGCGTTCAAGAACAAAGGAGTGCAAACGATGCTTGACGCGGTCATGCAGTATTTGCCATCTCCATATGATGTCGAGGCAATCATCGGAACAGATGTTGACGATGAGACCATTCAGATTGAACGTAAGCCAGATCCAGAAGAGCCTTTTGCTGGCTTGGCTTTCAAAATTGCTACGGATCCATTCGTTGGTCGACTTTGCTTTGTGCGTGCGTACTCAGGTACGTTGCCTGCAGGCTCCTATGTCGTCAACACACGATCAGGAAAGAAAGAGCGGATTTCTCGCATTTTCCAAATGCACTCCAATAAGCAAAATCCAATTGATGTATTGGAAGCAGGGGACATTGGAGCGGTAGTCGGTTTTAAAGACATCAAGACAGGTGACACTCTGTGTGCTGAAGGAGCTTCCATCGTTTTGGAGAGCATGTCCTTCCCTGAGCCTGTGATTGGAATCGCAATTGAGCCGAAATCTCAAGTGGATTTGGATAAGCTGTCCAATGGACTTTCAAAGCTTTCTGAGGAGGATCCTACATTCCGAGTGAAGACTGATGAAGAAACCGGTCAAACGGTTATTTCTGGAATGGGTGAATTACACTTGGAGGTATTGGTTGATCGATTGCGTCGTGAATTCAAGGTTGAGTGCAACCAAGGCGCGCCTCAAGTGAACTACAAGGAAGCGATCTTCGGTGGTACAAAGCACCGTGAGGTTTACAAGAAGCAATCGGGTGGACGCGGAAAGTTTGCGGACATTGTTGTCAATATAGGCCCGTCTCCAACTCCAGAAGAAACTGGATTGGTCTTTAAGAATTCGGTTAAAGGTGGAAATGTTCCAAAGGAATTTGTTCCTTCGGTACAAAAGGGTTTTGAAGAAGCCATGAAGAATGGAGTTTTAGCAGGGTATCAAATGGATAGCATGTCTGTAGAATTGCTTGATGGAAGTTTCCACGCAGTTGACTCAGACCAGTTGTCTTTTGAATTGGCCGCGAAAATGGCTTACCGTCATGCGATCAAGCAATGTCAGCCGCGCATTTTAGAACCCATGATGCAACTGGAGGTTGTTACTCCAGATGAAAACATGGGCGATGTCATTGGTGATCTTAACAAGCGTCGATCGCTTATTGAAGGTACTGGTGAGCGTTCAGGCAAGACGATTGTCAATGCGAAAGTGCCATTGTCAGAAATGTTCGGATATGTAACAGACTTGAGGACATTGACCTCAGGGCGTGCAACATCATCCATGTCGTTCAGTCACTATTCAGGTGCGCCAACCCATGTTCAGGAAAAAGTGATTGCTGAAGCTCAAGGCTAAGCACATTCAAATACTCATGACTCAGAAAATCCGCATAAAACTCAAGTCTTACGATCATAATCTGGTCGACAAGTCTGCTGAGAAAATTGTCAAGACTGTCAAGACGACAGGTGCTGTTATTAGCGGGCCAGTCCCGTTGCCAACGCACCAACGTATTTACACAGTTTTGCGCTCACCGCACGTCAACAAGAAGTCGCGTGAGCAGTTTGAATTGAACGCATACAAGCGTCTGATTGACATTTACAGCTCTTCTTCGAAGACTGTTGATGCCTTGATGCGTTTGGAATTGCCTAGTGGCGTAGAAGTAGAAATTAAAGTCTGACGGATCGCCTGTCAGATCATATAAGTAATAACCAAGATCATGCCCGGACTCATAGGGAAAAAAGTAGGTATGACCAGCATCTACAGTGCCGCTGGGAAGAATATTCCATGCACAATTCTAGAAGTTGGTCCTTGCGTAGTAACGCAAGTACGTACCCTAGAGAAGGATGGCTATAAAGCCATTCAACTCGGATTTGGTGACCGCACTGAAAAGCGGACATCAAAGGCCATGCAAGGCCATTTTAAGCGCGCCGGTGTCGGTATTAAGCGCAAGATTGCTGAATTCAGAGGTTTCTCCAATGAATTGAATGCAGGAGATGAATTGAAAGTTGAAGATATTTTCAATGAAGGTGAATTCGTTTCTGTAAGCGGATTGACAAAAGGAAAAGGTTTCCAAGGTGTTGT
>JAPKAW010000158.1 GCA_028825055.1 Flavobacteriales bacterium
CATCAAATGATTTCCTCGGTGCAATGTGACATCGCCGATGGCGTTGAGATCAGCGACATTATCAAGGCCACGTTCCCTATGGGATCGATGACGGGAGCTCCCAAAATTCGGGCCATGCAACTCATTGACGAACTGGAAGGAACACGGCGCGGGATTTACTCTGGGAGCGTTTGTTGCATCCAACCGAACGGGGATTTCGACATGAACGTTGTCATTCGCAGCATCGCCTGCAACCGCAGAACAAAACGCATCTCCATGCAAGTGGGTGGTGCCATCACCGCATTGAGTGATCCCGATCGCGAATACGACGAGTGTATGCTCAAGGCTGAAGCCATGATGGAAACCCTGAACGGCCATGCGTAACACATTCCGCGGTTTGCCCGCCCTGGTCGATCGGTGGCTCAAGGAGCACGGCATCCATCGAGACTGTACAATCATCGTTGGCATGAGTGGAGGGCGAGATTCCATGGCGCTCACGGCCTGCCTCAACCGCCTTGGACAGCCTGTCATTGGAGCGCACGTCAACTATGGATTGCGGGGGGATGAATCCATTGCAGATCAAGCGTTCGTAGAGCAGTGGTGCCAGCAAATGCACATTCCGTTTAAGCTACATGCACCAGCCCATGTTGAATCCGATGAAGGGATTCAATCTGCGGCACGAAAAATTCGATACCAGTGGTTTCAGACTTTGAAACAAGAACATCGGGGGCCGGCCTTCATTGCGACAGCTCATCATGCCGACGACCAAGCTGAAACGGTTTTGCTCCACCTTATTCGTTCTTCAGACCCCTTGGCATTAGCGGCTATGAAACCCCGAGAGGACACAGCGTCATTGCTGCGCCCCTTTCTTCATGTCTCCCGTTCAGCGATCACTACTTGGATGGAGCAAGAAGGCATCCCCTTCCGGGATGATAGCAGCAATTCAAAACCTGACTATTTGAGAAACCGCTTGCGCCATGAAATCTTGCCCTTATTGGAAGATATCCGGGCCGGTTCCGGCGCGCACATTGCGCGGTGGGCAGACCGGTGGCAGCCCATCTCGTTGCAACTAAAAACCGAGATTAACCTTGCTTTGCGACGGTGTTATCAAACTGAAGACGGAGACTGCGGAACCCTCCGTGTTAGCAGCTGGAAAGAAGAACCCCTCTCGGACGAAATTTTGTATTACCTAGCGCAACGTTGGCGCATTAGTGCCCGTGCTGTTCCCGAAATCAAAGCCCTCTGCGCGGAAACGGTGGAATCGGGCGGGCGCTTCGAATCATCCAATACGACACTGATCCGACGAGGTGACTTGCTGCTTTGGAAAGCCACCATCGATCAAAACACATCGGCTTCATGACCTCTTCCCTCCCTGCTGAAAAACGCGAATTGGCCGTCCGGATTTACGCCATTCTTGCCGCTTTGTTCGTCGCCAGTCTGGTCGCATGCAATCTTATTTTTAGGAAATTCTTTCATTGGTCCCCAACGACCTGGCTCACTTTTGAGCAAAGCGTGGGGCTGCTCCCCTACCCAATCACTTTTCTAGTTACCGATCTCATCAGCGAGTGCTTCGGCAAAAAGAAAGCGAACCTTGTGGTCATGTCAGGCCTCTTTGCTAGCCTCTTTGTTTTGATTATTGTCACTGTTGGACAAGCGGTACCGGCGGCGAGCTGGTCGCCCGTTTCTGATGTGGAATTTGACCACGTCTTTGGCGCGACAGTCGTCGCCGTTGGCTCTTCCATGGCAGCCTACTTAATTGCCCAATTTCTGGATGTCAAACTATTCCATTATTGGAAAGCCAAGACCAACGGGAAAAAGCTTTGGTTGCGCAACAATTTGAGCACGATCCCATCCCAGTTCATTGACACGTTGACCGTCATTTCCCTCATGTGTTTCTTGGGTCAAATCGAATGGGCTCTGTTTTCTCACCTCCTTTTTTACGGGTTCTTTTTCAAAATCCTCGTGGCTTTGATTGACACGCCTTTGGTCTACTTAGGAAGTTGGCTAATCCGAAGACCTTTTGGGCTAAAATTGGGGGAAGAAATCTCATTTTAGGGAACCGCTCAAAGCGCCATAACGCTCACATTGAGCACTACTAGAAACGAACATTAACAGTTCCGGCCCATCTAGAGGATGGCATGCGTTATCTTCGCAAAACGATGAAAGAAATGAAACCCCTCGCTTTCAATATGCTACGTGGTGCATTGGTTTTGAGCCTCTGCTGGTTTATCACTCCCATTTTTGGACAAATATTGGACCCCGTTGCTTGGGAATTCGACCTGTATGAAACTGAAATTGAAGGTGAACTCGACCTTGTTTTTCATGCTTCAGTTGATCCTTGCTGGCATATATACAGCCAATATCTCGACGATCTAAACGGTCCATTGCCCACCTTTTTCGACTTCAAACTTCCTGCCGGCGTTGACACCATTGGTGCCGTGCGAGAATGTGATCCTTTGGTCGAATACGATCCCAATTTCATGATGGACCTCAAATATTTTGAGGAGGAAGTGTACTGGGTTCAAACGATTCGAACAAATGGAGTCGCATCGGACGCATCCCTTTCGGGGTATTTGAGTTTTATGGTTTGCGATGAATCGCGTTGTTTGCCTCCAGAGGACATTGACTTCACCATGTCCTTGAGTGAGTTTTTGCCCGCAGCAGCCCGCCCTGACTATTGCCCCCCGCTGAAGCATCTCTGCGGAGGCCAGTTTCAAGAAGGTGAATCGGAAATGCTTGAACCCGTTACCTGGGATATTGCGCTTTATGAAACACCGACATCCGACGAATTTGAATTGGTGTTTCATGCATCGGTCGATCCCTGCTGGCATGTTTACAGCCAGAACATTGAAAGTTTGGATGGCCCGATGCCAACGGCTTTCACCATCGAACCCCCTGCCGGATGGAGTCTCAAAGGAAGCGTTGTAGAGTGTGATCCCATTGTGGAATTCGATCCGCAGTTCAACATGGATGTTCCATTCTTTGAAGAGGAGGTCTATTGGGTTCAAACCCTGACTGCAAAGGGAAACGCAGACGCAGAGATTTCAGGCTTCATTACGTTTATGACCTGCAACGATGTCAAGTGCATTTTCCCTCCTGATTTGGAGTTTCAAGTCCAGGCTAGCGCCTCGCGCGCTGCCTCAACTCGACCGGACTACTGCCCTCCTTCTCAGCATGTCTGTGACGGTGGCGCGAACACCGGAAATTCTGAAGAAGAGGAAGAAGAAGGGTTGTTGGGGGTCTTTTTGTTAGGCATGTTACTCGGCTTTGCAGCACTCCTCACTCCTTGTGTTTTCCCGATGATCCCCATGACGGTGAGTTTCTTCACCAAGCAGTCCAAGTCCCGCTCAGAGGGCATCCGGAACGCTTTGATCTACGGCTTCTTTATCATCTTCATTTACACCGGACTTGGATTGCTTTTGACGGCTGTTTTTGGAGTCGATATTTTGAATGTGATCTCAACCGATCCTTTCTTCAATGTATTCCTCTTCATCTTGCTGTTGATTTTCGGCGCCAGCTTTTTGGGGGCATTTGAAATCCAACTGCCGGCTAGCTGGGCCAATAAGACAGACCAAGCAGCGGATAAAGGCGGCTTGGTGGGCATATTTTTCATGGCGGCTACCTTGGCAATCGTTTCGTTTTCATGCACAGGTCCGCTCATCGGAAGTGCTTTGGCCGGTGCAGCCACAGGTTCATATGCGGCACCTTCCGCTGTTATGTTCGGGTTTTCTTTGGCACTCGCCATTCCGTTCATGCTGTTCAGTGCTTTCCCGGGTTGGCTCAATTCCTTACCTCAATCAGGAGGATGGTTGAACAGCGTTAAGGTGGTACTAGGGTTATTGGAAATTGGATTTGCCTTCAAGTTCCTCTCCAACGCAGACTTGGTTCTGCAATTGGGCCTATTGCAGCGCGAACTGTTCATCGCTATTTGGATCGCCATCACGCTGGCTATTGCCTTTTATCTGTTTGGATGGATTCTGTTTCCGCACGATTCGAAGACAGAACGCATCGGCGTTTTCCGCTTCAGTGTCGGAATGCTCTTCTTTACGCTAGGGTTGTATCTCATTCCAGGTTTGTGGGGTGCACCTGTCAAGTTGATCAGCGGCTTTCCACCTCCGATGTTCTACAGTGAATGGGGCGGTGGAGGCCATGGCGAAGGAGGGGAATCCTCTGGGCACATCGAGGCACAGTTCACCGATTACGAGCAAGGGCTTGCCGCTGCTCAAGCCACGGGGAAACCCGTCTTGTTGGATTTCACAGGATGGGCTTGTGTCAATTGCCGTAAAATGGAAGAGCAGGTGTGGCCGGATGCAGAAGTTTCTAAGATCATTCGGGATGAAGTCATCTTAGTTTCCTTGTATGTAGACGAACGAAAGGAACTCCCTGAATCCGAGCAACGCGTGGAAGATTACGGGGGGAAGTCCTTCAAGATCAAATCCGTTGGCAACAAGTGGTCCTACATGCAAGCGGCTCAATTCAACACGAATTCCCAGCCTTTTTATGTGATGGTCGACCACCAAGGTGAACAAATTGGCGGTTCTGCTGGATACGATCCTGACCCAACGGCTTTCATCGCCTTCTTGGAAGATGGCTTGCGCGAATTTGGCCACTGAATTGGACAACAGACAAGCCACACCCTCCAACAACAAGTTGCTTCGGCAGCTCCTCACAAATCGCTGCATCTTCGAACCATGAATTCCAACCAACGCATTCAACAGCATTTTGAAGAAGCCGCACAAGTACTGGAGCGTGTTCGTCATGATGCGGCCCTTATTCAAGCGATTGAACAATCAGGACAAACTCTAATTGATACCCTGGCCAACGGTAGCAAACTGATTTCCTGTGGGAACGGTGGCTCCATGAGCGATGCCATGCATTTCGCAGAAGAACTCAGTGGGAGATACCGAGAAGACCGACCGGGTTTAGC
>JAPKAW010000159.1 GCA_028825055.1 Flavobacteriales bacterium
TTTCCGTGAACAATGGCGTTATTGACGCCTTCTGTCATTGCGATGAGAACATCTCCGTAACACTCCTCTTGAAAGGATTGTCCGTCTCTGATTTCATCAATCAATCGCTCGATGACAGCAATGTTTTCTGGTTGAGAGTGGAATTGCAGTTGTTGCATGGTTTCGGTCATGGTTCCAAAGATTGTTACCGCGGATTCAATTCTGGGGTCGTGACGTCCAAATTATTGAAATATTCATTGACTCGGTCACGATAATAGGAATCCAATTCAAGGGGAACTGTTCGTAACAATTCAAGCTCATTGTTTTTAAGTCTCAGATAATCAATGAGTTGAGAAGGCTCTTCGCTTAAACCTTGGTTGGCAGTACGGGATTTACGCTTATCATCTTCACCCCGTACACGTTCAGCTGTTTCTGCTTCGAGTAAGCGCACCATTAATTCTTGTTGTCGAGCCATGGTCTCAAGGGTAACATCCCGGTTGACCAAGTCGCGCTCTAACTCCTCCATTTCTTTCGCAATGTTACCCAGCTGCTCTCCGTCGCCTGAACCATCCTCGTTCAGTTCCTGAGATTTCCGCTCTGCCATTTGTCTCAGCGCCGCTTGTTGCGCTGCCATTTGAGCGAGTTGCTTGCTCAATTCCCGTTTTCCTTTCCCATTCTGACCGGGCTTACCGTTCTTACCCATGGACTCCTTCATCTTTTCCAACTGCTCACCTAAGGCTTTTTGCATCTTTTTCATATCTCCAGCGCTTGGAGATGGTTTGGATTTTCCGTTGCCGCCGGGCTTTTCACAATTACCGCTGCCGGGCTTTGATTCTGACATCGACTGCTGCATTTGTTGCAAGGCATCATCTAGCATCAACGCAAGATTGTTGAAGCTCGTCATCACATACTGCTGGTTGCTGTTGATTTCATTTGTGACCCGCTCACCGAACAGCGCCAAAGCGTTGTCCATATGGTGGTTGATTAAACCAATTTCACGGTTGACCGCCGGAGCCAATTGTGTGATGCGTAAGCTCAACGCAAACAAGGAGTCCTCAACCATTTTCGCGTCATCCTTGAGCCGTCGTTGCGTCTGGCCATGGGTGATATACATGGGATCATCGGTATTGGTTTGGCGTACAAACTCCATCACCCCCTCTTCATCAAAGGACAATGAGATGATATTTTCAAGTAATGCTCGCAAGGCGTCCATATCTTCCTCTAAAGCCTCCTCCTTTTCTTGTTGCATCATGGCCTCCATTTGTTCGGCCATTTGCTGCATCTCGTCCGAAGCATCTTGCTGGTTTTCAGAAGCTTTTTTCTTTTTGTCTTGGTCAAGCTGTTCGGAGCTGTCACTCATCTTTTCCTCAATAGACTCGTTTTCTTCAGAACGGTCCATGGTAGGGTTGGGGTTTTCCAATTTTTCATTGGCTTTATCCAAATCATCCAACTCCTTCTTAAGCTCTTCAAAAGCTTGGTTGAGGGAATCTTGTTGTGCCTTTAACGAATCGCTAGGCATGGATTCATTTCGAGTTTCTTCGGCGAGTTCAGCCTGCTTTTCGGCGAGTTCTTTTAGATCATCAAGTGCCTCCTCCATTTTAACCTCATACTCCAGCTGTTTAAATTGCTCCAAAGCACGATCTAACTCCTTTTCCAGAGACTCTTGGTCGACCTCCATGGATTCCAACTGCTCTTGGATTTCGTCCAATACATCAGGGTCCATTTCTTCCATCAAGCGCTGCATCTCCTCGTAAAGCTGTTTGAGCTCATCGCTCATAACCTGCTCCATCAACTCTTGAAGTTGCTCCTGTTTCTCGAGGAGGCGCTCTTCTTCAGGTGAAAACTCATTGGCGCGTTCGTCCTTTTGCTCATTGGCTCGCTTGAGCTCGTCCAACTGTTCTTGCAATGCCTCTTGGCGCTTCATGAACTCTTCAATGGCCCGCTCGTCCTTCCAGTCGAGCTCGTCGTCTTCACGGAGTTGACGACTCAACGCCTCCATTTCTTCTCTCAGTAGCACCGCCTCTTCTCGAGCGCTTTCCATTATACTTTGGATATCTGCACTTGATGCATCGCGCTCTTCGCGGAGCTCTTCCTTGGACGGAGGGCTGAAAACCATGGTTGATGACCGCGCCATTTTCGCGCCATTCACACCGTCATTGTCCCAAACCTCAAACCAATATTCTACGGCATCTCCTTCGGTAACACCCAAATCTAAGAGGCTCCACTCAAAGTAAAAGCGCTGAACGGTTCCGCTTGGCTTATCGAGCGGAATATAAATAACCTCTCCGCTTGATAGAGCGTTGGATTTATCAGCCAACTCCTCTTCACTTCGCGGAGCAATTTTTGTCCACTGGTACGCCAACCTCAGCCGACTAAACCCATAATCATCGCGGACTTCTCCAGAGAAACGACGTGTTGATCGAGCGAGGCTGTCCAGGGATTCATTGACACGAATAGAGGGGTGGAGGTCAGGAATGACCTGAATAAGATACCGAAGAGAATCTGTGGACCCGACAAGGTCATTGGAGGGAATCAGCCAGTAAGGTGAAGAATCCGTGAAGCGTTGTTGGAATGAAAAATTAGAAGCCGCTTGGCGCCCCATATCAATAGACTCGTCACCCAACCGCATTCGAACCGACTCAGTGTCCTTGCATCGAACCTGCCATTGAATCAACGTTCCTTCAGGCACCCGGAGATTTCCAACATCCTCCCAGTTCTCGATTCCACGACCGGTATAATTCGGAGCGGTTGTTTTCACATTGAGACTTAGCAGGGTGGGCACGGCCAGAGCGTCCAATGTAAAGACGTCAGAATTGATTCCCGCAGCAGTGCATCGAAAATCGAGCGACGAGCGGACCACGGGAAAGGTGTGCGCAAATTGACGGTCGTTTGATCGCTCCATCCGAAAACGATTGCCATTGCTTTCGAGAAAAACAACGTCAGGCACGGTTGAACCCACAACCTCGAATTTCACCGTGAACGAAGAGGCAATAGGGACCTGAAGAGGGTCCGTAATCAGTTGAAAGTGAAATGGGGCTGCGGGCACAAAGTCTTTGCGATGGGCGAAGATTCTTTGCGCGGGCTCTTGAACCATTTCCGGGCGTAAAAACCAAATCACAGCGATTACAATAACAGGGGGTAGAGCATACCAGATATAAGAGATGCTATCGCGCCAGTGAACCGCTTGTTGAAACGAAAAAGGCTGAAGGGCTTCAGTGCGCTCTTCGATAGACGCCTGGAGCAAAGATGTATCTACGTTTTGCGCAATCGACCCCTCCAACTGCTGCTGCAGTTGAAGCGTATTCAATAACCGGTCACTGATTTCAGGGAAATGTTCCCCCACCAAAGCACTGGCTTGTTCGTGTGTTAGCCCTTTACTAATTCGTGCCCATTGAAGCAGTGGCCAAAGGATGTAACGGGAAATAATTCCTCCCCCGCCCACAACCAACCCCCAAAAAAACAAGGTTCTTCCTGCGATTCCAAAATTTCCGAAATACTCCAATAGGAATAAAAACAGACCACTTCCCAGCAAGACACCCCCACCAAAAAAGACCCCGCGAATCAAGCGGTTTAGGTAGTACTTCCGGATGAAAACATCCAGTTTTTGTATTAAGAGAGTGGGACTTCCCATGTTGGATAAAGTTACGGCACGCAGCAAGCCAAAGCGAGTACTTTCAACAACACGGGATATGCCCTTACTTTTGCTCTCCCTTCAATGAATCCACAAACGCAATGCAAGGTCAATTAATCAGCAATCGCTTTATGAAAAAGACTCAATTGGTTGGTACGATAATTCTTTTCCTATTCACCCTTTGCGATGTGAATAGCCAGGTTGTTATCAATGAGTTGGACCCCTCCATGCAAGGGGTTGATGACCGGGAGTTTATCGAGTTGAAAGGCAATCCCAATGAAGACCTCAACGGATTTATTGTTGTCGTGTATAACGGTTCCAATGCGCAGTCCAACTTAACGATTGACCTGAATGGTTTTGTTTTGGACGAGGAGGGATTCTTTTTAATCGGAGGCCCAGCCTTGACAGAGGCGGGGCTCATTGTGGATGAAACGAATTGGTTGCAAGTGGGCCAAGAGGCCGTTGCAATCTATGATGCTGATGCCTCGTTGTTTCCGGATGGAACGCCAGTGACTGACACTGATTTGGTAGATGCTGTTGTGTATGGAAACAATCAACCGCCTTTGATTTCACTTTTGGATGTTTTGACTCCAGGCGGCTTTCAACTCAATGAAAGCGCAGAAGGGTTGGCGGATTTTCAAAGTTTTTCAAGGATTCCTGACGGAGGAGCGCCCCAAGACCCTGCATCTTTTCAACTTCAATCACTCACGCCAGGATATTCAAACATCCTCCAATGCGATGGAGGACAGCTGGCTTTGATGAATGCTTCAAACGAATCGGTTTGTACAGACAATGAGTTGGTATTGGTTCAGTTTTCACACACGACCGATGTTCCAGAAGCGGATCTCACGTTGTTGGTTGTAAATGCTTTAGACGAAACGATTCTCTCTGTTTTTGAAGGGTCTGCCGTGAATCTATCGGGATTGGGAGACCAGAGTTTAGAAATCTGGGGTGTTTCTCATAACGGATTATTGGATGAAGCATCACTCGAATCAGGTCAACCAGCAGCGGCTGTTTCGGGCATGAATTGCGTCTCTTTTAGTATCAACACGATTGACATCCAAGGGGTCACTTGTAGTCCACCCGCATGCGATGGTGGGATTGTAACCGATGCGGGAGGAACTCCCTCAGCTATCGGTTGTGATGGTTTGGAAAATGCGCTCATCACATTTGGATACACTTCTGAAGCGGTTGAAGCCGAGTACATTTTTGTCATCACGGATGATGAACAAATGATTTTAGATACCATTGCCTTTCCACAATACGACTTTAG
>JAPKAW010000160.1 GCA_028825055.1 Flavobacteriales bacterium
GCCACATCAAACGAATCGCTGCGCGCAATGGATTCACTCATATCGTAATTCATCATCCAGCGCGGTGCGGTAGGGACTTCATCAGTTCGCGGTGCTTGGGCGTGGCGATAATGGTGGCAAGGGACGGGGTTGAAAACCCGAGGGGACCGCAGGGGACGCTGAATGTCAAGTCCGTCTTGCCCAATAGCCGGCAGAAACGCCAAAATGCCGCTACAAATCAATAAAAAACGCAGCAAGTGAAAAGGATTGGGATGGGTCATGTCGGCAATTTACTTCAACGGACTACTTTCGCCGTATGAAGGAATTGAATATCTCAAATGGTGTTTACGTTGAAATCACGTATGTGCTTCGCGAAGACGGCCCTGAAGGAGAGGAACTAGAAGTTTGTCCAGCTGAGGACCCTTTTGGATTTGTGGTTGGACAAGATGAGGTATTGCCCGCTTTTGAAGCCGCATTGATGGGTAAAAAGGGAGGGGACTCCTTTGAATTCGTGCTTTCTGAAGAGGACGCGTATGGCCCGGAGGATCCAGAAGGATTTGTTGAGGTTCCTAAATCAGCCTTCATTGTAGATGGTGAGTTGGACGAAAGCATTTTTGAAGTCGGAGAAGTCGTTCCGATGGAGACAGAGGACGGAGATGAAATGATTGGTGTAGTTGCAGAGGTTCAATTGAATGCTGTCATCGTTGATTTCAACCATCCATTTGCTGGAATGCCGTTGCATTTCTCCGGTGAAATCAAATTGGTTTCAGCGGCACCCCCCGCTTCCAACTGACGGCACCCCGTAGCGTTTGGGTCGACCGGTTCTGCTTGGGATTGGGTAACTTTGACGCATGGAACGTACGGAGATAGAAAAAATCGGAGAATTCGGGTTAATCCGTCGATTGACCGAAGGCTTGAAACATCGTCAATCGTCAACTTTGGTTGGCGTTGGAGATGATGCTGCTGTCTTGGACAGCGGAGATCGCAAAGTGGTGGTATCAACCGATATGTTGTGCGAGGGCATCCATTTCGATTTGTCTTATATGCCGCTAAAGCATCTGGGTTATAAAGCGGTCGTTGTCAACCTTTCCGACATCTGCGCGATGAACGTTTTGCCAACGCAAATAACAGTTTCTATGGCTTTGAGTAGTCGATTTTCTGTTGAGGCAGTTGATGAGATGTACGCTGGAATCCTGAAAGCTTGTGAAGTGTATGGAGTGGATTTAGTGGGGGGAGACACGACCTCTTCTCAGGCTGGATTAGTGTTGAGCATTACAGCCATTGGTATGGCAGATTCCAATTCCATCGTTTCGCGCTCTGGAGCAAAAGCAAATGATTTACTGGTTGTTACCGGAGAATTGGGCGGAGCCTACATGGGCCTGCAAGTCCTTGAACGAGAAAAGGAAGTCTTCAAATCAGCCCCTACAACCCAACCGGAACTGCAGGGCCATGAAGGCATTTTGGAGCGACAGCTCAAACCAGAAGCACGAACGGATGTGATTCAAGAAATGGCTGATTTGGGGCTGAAACCGACGTCTATGATAGATATTTCAGACGGTTTGGCCTCGGAGGTGCTGCATTTGTGTACGGCCTCGCAGTGCGGTGTCAAGTTGTTTGAGGAGAAAATCCCCATCCACGAGCAGACTTACGAGACGGCGCGAGAATTCAACTTGGACCCGACACTGTGTGCGTTGAGCGGAGGGGAGGATTACGAGCTTTTGTTCACCATCAGTCAGGACGATTACGATAAGGTGCACAACCACCCAAAATTATCGATTATTGGACACGTTACGGAAGACCCTAGCGAACACATATTAGTTACGCGAAACGGAATGGAAACTCCTTTAAAGGCTCAGGGATGGGACGGAATCTTGGCGGCACGCAAGGAAAACACTGAGAGCGAAGACTAAGATGTGTGGCATTACAGGTATATATGGTCTATCCGGAAAGCAAGCTCATGATGCGGCGAGTGACACGGTAGTTCTCATGAATGCCGCCTTGGCCCATCGAGGTCCTGACGCTTCAGGTATTTGGAAGAAAGACCCTGAACTTGTGCTCGGACACCAAAGACTGAGTGTTATTGATACACAAGAAGCATCCAATCAGCCGTTTTTGGACGCGAAATCAGGAGATGCCTTGGTCTTCAACGGGGAGGTATATAACTACCGAGAATTACGCGTTGAGCTCGAAGCGCACCACGCTTTTCAAACGGATAGCGACACGGAAGTAGTTTTAGTCGCGCTTCAGCAATGGGGCCGATCAGCCCTTCACCGGTTCAACGGGATGTTTGCGTTTGCATGGTGGAATTTGGAAAAGCGCGAATTGCTGCTGGTCCGTGATCGCCTTGGAATTAAGCCGCTGTATTATTCGGAGTCGAATGGTGCGTTTTTGTTTGCGAGTGAAATCCGTAGCCTGTTAGCTTCGAATCGTGTCAAACGAGAACACGACCCTGTCGGGTTGGTGGATTATTTGCGGTACCAAACGGTTCACGCCCCCCGCACCATTCTCAAAGATGTAAAACTCCTTGAACCGGGACATTGGATCCGATTGCAGGGGGAAGAGATGCAGATGGAGAAATGGTGGGATGCCGCGCATGAAGCGTCTTTGTTGCCGCCGGTTTCTTCTCGAAAAGAACGCACCGAGCGTATTCGCACTCAATTGAAAGAGGCCGTCCGGTTGCGCATGCGCGCCGATGTTCCACTTGGGGCATTTCTATCTGGAGGAATTGATTCCAGCGCAATCGTCGGGTTGATGCAAGAGGTGTCGGAACGACAAATCTCAACGTTCAGCGTCACTTTCAATGAAGGTGAATTTGACGAGAGTACTTACTCACGAATCATTGCAGAGCGATTCAATACGAACCACCACGAGATTCGATTGACGGCAGAAAATTTTTTGGAACAGGTCCCTGAAGCCTTGGCGGCCATGGATCATCCATCAGGAGATGGCCCCAACACGTTTGTGGTAAGTGAAGCAACGAAAAAAGCTGGGATTACTGTGGCTTTGAGTGGTTTAGGTGGAGATGAACTATTTGCTGGTTACCCTGTATTTACCCGATCACATGACCTCGTTCAACTGAGGTGGCTTGCCGCATGGCCCAAGGGATTGAGAAAATGGATCGGCTCTGTCTATGCCGCCATCAAATCAACAGGAACTGCACGCAAAATGGCGGACATTCTGGCGGGCGATTACTTCGACCTGGAACACACGTACCCACTATCTCGTCAAATGCTTTTAGAGCGGGATTTGCGTAAACTTGCTCCAGGCTTGGCGCGTCATCCCAATGCCGTTTTTGGCTGGATGAAACAAGCCTTGGAGCCCGGGTCAGCGGGCTTTAATTTACCCTTTTTGAGTAAGGTTAGTTTAGCAGAAATACATACTTACATGGGGCACACGTTGTTGCGGGATACGGATCAGATGTCCATGGCGCATGCTCTTGAAGTGCGCGTGCCATTTTTAGACCATCACCTTGTTGTCGAGGCTTTGGCTGCGTCCGATGAGGAGAAGTGGCCCCACACTGCCAAGAAATTACTGACTGACGCGTTGCCTGACTTGTTGCCTCAAGAAGTGGTCAATCGGCCCAAAATGGGATTCACCTTGCCGTGGGAGCAATGGATGCGTGCTGAATTGAAGCCACTCTGCGAAGAAGGGTTAGAGGCGTTGTCTGGAGTGGGGTCGATCAACGCGAAACATATTGACCGCATTTGGGAGGCTTTTTTGGCGGGAGATACCCGCTGGACTTTTTCTCGAATTTGGATGCTCGTCGTACTCGGAAACTGGATGAAGCGCCATGGAATTGCCTGAATCCAATCGCCAACGGATCGCGGTTTCGGTGGACTGGTTTCCCCCGGCGTTCCGAGCGGGAGGACCTATACGAAGCACGTTCAACCTGGTTTCTTTGCTTGCAAGCACGTATGATGTTTGGGTCATTTCTGGAGCATATGATTTGGGACAGGACCGTGCGTTGGACATCCCTTTGGATACGTGGAAAACAGTCGAATGTGGGACAGGAAGCATACAAGTGATGCATTGGACCAAGTCCAATTGGAACATCAAATGCTGGACCCAACTTTTGGTTGAATTGAATCCAGATTGGCTGCACTTGAACAGTGTCTTTTCGAAACACTTTACATTGATTCCTTTGCGCGCCGCGCGAAAAGTGGGCAACCTGCGTATCGTTTTGGCCCCGAGAGGGATGCTGGGTTCTGCTGCCCTGAGCATGAAACCATTGAAAAAGCGATTGTTCTTGTCGTATGCACGTGCAACGGGATTGTTTCGAAATATGCGTTGGCATGCTTCAACAGCCATGGAGCGAGAAGAGGTGTTGGGACAGTTTATGAATGCGGAATGCCGGGTGGCTCAAAATATCCCAGGAGGGAGCATTTTGGAAGGGTCCCCGAGGGACGAGGAGAATTGGAATGTGGTTTCGGTAGGTCGTATTCACCGAGTCAAGAACCTGCACTTTGGACTAGAGGCGCTGCTAAATGCTCCGAGTTCTCGTCCAATCAAGATGATCTTTATCGGTCCTGTTGAGGATAAAGCGTATCAAATGGAATTGGTTGCCATGGCTCAAAATCAAGAACGAGTCGTCGTGGAGTTTGTCGGTGGAATGGCTCCTACGGAATTGACCCCTTACTGGCAGAAGGCGCATTACTTAATGTCGTCAACGACTCAAGAAAACTTCGGGCATTCAATCGTGGAGGCATGGGCCCATGGATGTCCGGTTTTAATCAGCGACCGGACACCATGGCGTGAACTGGAGAAAAAGGGAGTTGGATGGGATTGGCCATTGGATCAGACGGCTTGGTTGCAAGGTTTGCGCATTGCGCTGAATGTGGGTCATTCTGAATGGAAAGTACAGTCAGATAAGTCTCGTACATTTTTCAATACGCAGGTCC
>JAPKAW010000161.1 GCA_028825055.1 Flavobacteriales bacterium
GCTTCTGAACGACCCGCTGCGGCTGCGGCTGCGGCTGCGGCTGCCTCTTGGGCTTGGGCTTCTACTCCCGCTGCGGCTGCGGCTGCGGCTGCGGCTTCTACTCCCGCTGCGGCTGCGGCTTGCAATTTCAATCCCAATGCGAATTATGATGACGGTAGCTGCGAGCCATGCCCTTGTCCGGGTGATATCAATGGGGACTTGGCTGTGACGGTGTCAGATGTTTTGATCCTTCTGTCTGAATTTGGATGCTCCTTGGATTGCGCTGCAGACTTCAATGAGGATGCCATTGTAAGCGTTTCGGATTTGCTGATACTGCTGGCATTTTATGGCGAAATCTGCTGAATGTATTCAATGAGGTGGTCAGGGTCTTCTTCAAGAAGGAATCATTGACGAAGGAAAATAAGCATGCTTATTCCTGCTCAAAAAACAAAAAGTAGCCTCCATTTGAATTTGGTAGGGTAGAAATCAATCTCCAGCCCGCTTCGTTTTGCTCATCGAGCACACCTTGCATCTTGGTAGCATTGTTCATCAGGCTAACTTTGTAGGAGACGACTTTGTTTTTCATGTCTGTAGTATTGTAGGTATATCATGGAAATAAAAAAGCTTTCCTGCCCTTACGGGCAAGAAAGCTTTCATTTAACTATTTTCAAAGGATGCCGTCTCCAATTACTCTACTTCCACGTGAAATCCTGTTTCCATGGCATTTCCAGCCCCGTCAGTTGCAGTCATTTCGAGGTGGTATTCTCCTGCAATAGCATCTGCAGCTAGCTCCAATTCAGAATCAAATGATAGCTCAGTTGAGTTGTTGGGCTCGAGGTTTAATTCCCAGATGATGGTCTCATCAGATTCGCGCACAAAAGAGATGTGGGCTGCTGATAAGCCATCTGAATCTGCGACCATTCCGGAGAGAGCGATAACAGAACCCGCGTTCCACAAGGGCTCTCCAGACCAGGTGGCTGGGTCGATGCCATTCACGGTAGTCAGCGTGAACTCAGGGATGTATTCATTTTCGATGTGCAGTTGGGTGACAAGGTCAGCCGCCGCATTTCCGGCCTCATCAACCAACGAGACGACCACGTCCCAGACGCCTCGTGTATCGAGAGGGATATCCAGGGTAATGGAGTTGGTGCTGCTTGTTCCTGAGATGGAATTGACTTCAAGAACTTCCCATTCGGTACCACTATGCAAGACAAATCCTTCGTCCGATTCGCCCTCTTCGTGGGCATGGTCCGCTGCGTTGTGAATGTCCCATCGGACTTCGCTTAGGCCTTCATTATCGCAGAATAGATCTGTAATTTGAATGGTGTTTCCTGCCAGCGCTTCGATTTCGTCCACCAGAACGCTCATTTCAGTTCCTGGATCGGTGCATACAGATGGTTGTTCTGTATCGGTTTTGCCACAGGCAGAAAACAAGATGGCTACGGAAGCCAAGGCGATGGTTGGGTTTGGAATTGTAAAATTCATGATGTGTTGTTTGTTTAGTTGTTTTTGTTCAATTGCTTCATCGATGTGACGAAGCTTAGTTGCATCCAACGCCCCTGCGCGACAAGACCGAGTGCGCGATAAGCGCTGGTATGATCGAGCCATGCGGTGTTGGATATGTTGTGGATGTTCATTGACCAGGTGCCGGCTTTTTGTTTGAAGCTCCAGGCCAATTCCCATAGAAGAGCACCTTCTGTGGGAGATTCATTGCGTGCCGTTAGTTTGGCATCAGCAATGGCGCGACATGCGACTTTCAATTGATGGTTTTTCCCCAAGTTGCGTCCAATTGTGGAGTAGACTTGAGCCGGTGTGGTAAAAGGAAGGCCTAAACCCGTTGAAGTGTCCCATTGTCCCAAGAGTGACCCGTCAGCAGATGCCAACCAAGCACCCTGCGAAGTGCTCACAGAAGCTTCCAAGCCGGTTCGGAAGGCGTTTACGGCGGTAAACGTGTAAACTTGGCCGGCATGTGAAATGGGAGCAAAAGTGGCGCTTGGGCCAAGAGCAATGAAGTCCCGATGCAAGGCCGAAAACGCTTGAATGCGCCATTCGAATTTTGCTGAACTTCCGTTTGAATGCCCTTGAAAGCGGGCTTCGATGGACTTTTCAGATTGCAACAGTGGATTTCCTTTTTCGAAACGGAATGTGCCGTGGTGAATCCCATTGGCACCCAATTCATAATTGCTTGGTGCCCGAGTGTAGACTACGACCGAGGCTGTTCCTGTCCAGTCTCTGGAAATCGGTTCAATATTTGCCAGCCAAGAAGCCATGCCCCCTGGAAGCAACCGTTGCATGGGGTCGGCGCGCTGATCTGCTCCGACAACCGTGCTAGAGGCATCGTAAAGCGGTTCCTCATGACCTCGTTGTGCAGTGCTCACAATGTCAGCACGCACGCCAAATTGATGGGGTCCGATCCGTTTCTCTCCAAGCACTGAACATCGGAGTCGATGATGGCTGGGTAGCAAGAACTCCCACCCCGATGTCGCGACAGTAAGTCCTTCGAATTGTACACCGAAGGTGCCATGCGCTCCCCGCCATGCAGATTCCAAATACCCCGTCCATTCTTCCAATGACAAACTCAGATTTGAGCTGGGTTCTGGTCCCCACCCATGAGCATGTGGCGGCGCCAATTCCAATCGGCGATTCCAAGAAACGGAAGCTTTCACAGATCGTGACGCTCCGTTTTGCCCTGCAGAAGTTTTCCATATGCCTGTAGTTTGCAGGCGAGTGGCATGTTGCTGCGGAATTTCGACGAGGAAAAGGCGAGAATTCGCCTCGAGATCACCTTGGCGTGGAACACCGACAATCCCAGGAAATAGTCCTTGGATCACATCGGAAAACCGAATGGAACCTTCGACGCGGCCTCCCCGATGTGTTGGTCCTTCCATACCGGCTGTTGCATGTATGGAGCGGCCAGCTGTATTCGGCAGAACGTTATCCCCCAGAGCATACGAACGACCGAGGTAAGTAAAGGATGCTTGCGGGATGTTTTGATTCCCGAAGACAGAACCCGAAGTGCCGATGTACCACAACCGATCTTCATCCTGGATTGCATGAAGAATGTGGCTTTTCATTCGATTGTCACCATGTCGAAACGACGAACCCCAAGATGTCATTGACCCCTTATATTCTAATGGTTTGGGTGCTGTAAGTCTCAAACCACCCCCGACTGATTCAGGACCCATCCAAAGGTGCCCCCCGCCGGGAACCCATTCCATAGAACCATACAACGCAGGATCAGCAAGTATTCCATGATCAGTACCCCAGCGACCTCCTTGCTGAGGTACGCCGTCTTCCAGCAAGGCCACTCTTGAGCCCAGTAAGCCACGAATGACGGGCTGCACCATAGCATCTCCCAAATCCAGGCTTTGGAGTCCGGGCGTTTGATCCAATGTGCGCATTAAATCTGGACCTGAAAGCCGCTGGGCTTCCAATTCAGGGGAGCGCAACGTTTCAATCGCCACTTGGTCGATTTCAACCTCAAGTGGTTTTAGCCAAAAGTCGATGTGGTCACGGCCCCTTGCGGAGATCGTTGAAGTTTTAAAAAAGGAAGCTGTGCAGGTGATGGAGTCGATACCAAAAGGGCAACTGATCTGATAGAAACCAGATCGATTGGTCGTGGTGGTTTGACCGCAAGGCCAGGTCACCACCAAAACGTTTTGCAATGGAATCTGCGATTCATTGCGCAAAACATGTCCTTTGATTTCGATTGACGCAGGTGTCTGACCCTCTGAAGTCGTCCAAATAAGAACGAAAAGAGAGGCTGTCAAAACCTGACGCCACATTCCATTCAAGCACGCATCAGCTGCAGTTGCAACAGAGTTTGCGTTCATAGAAAAGAGGGGTAAATGAAAAAATAGATTTCAAATCAACCTCGATTCGGAGGTCCCCTGTGACTTTTCGTTTGGTTGCGGTGGTTGCTACTATGCCCTGTTTTTACCAGGCCAATTTTTAATCGTTGCTGCCATTGTTGGTTCAAGTTTTTTGAATCCATCGGATGAATGGACTCAAAAGGCACCCAATCCCAATCGCAAATCAGACATTCCTCAGCGACGCTGATTCCCGTCTCCATCTCGGAAGGCACCTTGGAGTGGACATGATGATGGTCGCATTGGGACTCCCCTTCAGCATGATGCGTGTGATGGTGATTCCACTCGTGAATGCATTGCAGGCTCAAAACAACCGTCCACAAAAAAAGTCCTGAAGTTGCTGCCGCTTTTAATATGAAGCTCCTTTCACGAATCATGGTACAAATAAAAAGAAGGATTTTTTCGATTGAAAACGTGAGATGAAGTTTTTATGACTTTTTTTGGTAAACCTCGATGGGGCGCAACCTTTAACCACAATAGTGGATTACGGTGCATTTCCTGGAGAGGCTTACTGGACGATCCGCATGATTGCGGAATAAGCGGCCTTTGTACAAAACGAAAAAAGGGGAGTCGGCCATGTGCCGTCTCCCCTTTTTTTGCGCTTGAATTTGTTGTTTCTGTGCACTACAGCCGGTTGCAGAAGTCCTTCTTCACATGGAGAGCAAGACGCTGAAATCATCTCTAGGTCGCAAAAAAATCAGATGAACTCAGCGGATGTGCCTTGCCTGTCGCTGGCGAGGAGTTCGTCGTAGAGACCTGCGCCCATTACGCTGATGAGGGGGGCAGCAAAGAAAACACCAACGCCGAAAGCGAGGATGCCGAGAATTAACACAAACATGCATAGAAAGCCCATGAAAAAGACCTTCCACATTTTTCCGTTGGTCCACACGAGTCGCGCGCTCTCTCGTATAGCCCCTTCTGCTCCGAGCTCTGGTCGATCTTGAAGGACATAGAACGTTTGAGAGAGGCTGATAGCCGCAAGGACACCTGGGATAATGAACAG
>JAPKAW010000162.1 GCA_028825055.1 Flavobacteriales bacterium
CTAGCAGGATCAAGGTCTTCCCTTGATCCTGCTAGTACTCGCGATACTGACATTAGCCGTGCTCAAAATCGTCGGGTTACGTTTGAAATCATTCGATAACTCTACGCTTGATTGCGTTTGTAAGCCATGAACGCATTGACTCGCGAATTTTTTAATGGTAAAAGCTGTTTCGGACTCGTTCTGGAGCAGCTTTTTCTGTTTCGAGTTTTTGCTGTGAGTTTTATCCTCTTCAGCAGCAATGAAGTTGTAGCTCAAGCGAGCAATCGATTTGAAAACCTGGTGCCTAATGGTAGTTTTGAAGATCGGCTCTGGTGTCCTTCCAGTTTCACGCAAAATGAACTTCAGACGTTACGCCATTGGAAGCAGCCCAATGCCGGTACACCCGATCATTTTGATGCCTGTGGGGACTATGGGGTAACCGGTATTCCGAACAATGTTTTTGGTTCGCAAGAGACTGTTGACGGACAAGGGTATGCGGGGATTGTTTTGTATTCAGGGTCAAAACCCAATTACCGCGAGTATTTGCAAGTTGAATTGACCCGTTCATTGGGGCCCGGTGAATGGATTTGTGCTGAGTGGTGGGTGTGTGCGGCTGATGAAGCCAGGTTGATCACGGATGGGATGGGAATGCACTTCAGTGAGGCGGCCCCAAAAGCCATAGGTGAGGGGCGCTTGGACTTAGTTGCGCAGGTTGAAAATCCAGTGCTTCATCTTTTAAGTGATCGCTGGAGTTGGGTCAAGTTGAGCGACGCTTTCCAAGCCAAAGGTGGAGAACAGTTTGTGACGCTTGGTAATTTTAGGCCTGCTCCTGAATTGCGCGTGATGGAACGCCAGGATGCTTCTGCAGAATCAAGCCGGTGGGCTTACGTGTATATCGATGATGTTCGGGTCCGTCCGGTCCAAAGTCGAGCAGATTGTTCTTGTTTGAACCCGCTGTTGGCGCAAGAGGTAACGGACCCCCCCTGGCAGTCTTATCAGCGAGGCCATGTGCGGTGGGATGCGGTATTGTTTGAGTTTGATTCAGATGCCTTGACTGATAACGTGGACTTACAACTGGAGGCGGTTGCAGAGGAGATGCGAGCCAATCGATTTTTGGTGATGGAAGTCAATGGGCACACCGATTTTGTGGGCTCGGAAGGGTACAATCTCATGTTGAGTGAACGCCGCGCTCAAGCGGTAATAAACGCGCTTCGAGACCGTGGGGTTGATCCCAATCGATTGAAGTTATCGTGGCATGGTAGCCGCACTCCTGCAGCGGACAATTCAACTTCTGAAGGACGTCGCCAAAACCGGAGAGTTGAATTTGAATTGCTCGAACACGCTTTTCTACCAACGGACTGACTCGTAAAACACTTTTTCGCCGGATGTGACAACGGCTTTTAAGTGGTTTTTTTCTTCGGAATCGCGATGAGAAAACACAAGCTGGCAGCGAAGAAAATGATCAGAGCCAATACGCTGGACCGCATGGAGCCCGTGAATCCTTCAATGTATCCCCAACTGAACATCCCGATGATCAGACCGCCCTTCTCCAGCACTTCATAAAAACTAAAATAGGATGCGTGATCTTCTGTTTCAGGAAGCATTTTAGAATAACTCGAGCGGTTCAAGCTTTGCGTACCGCCCATCATGAATCCAATGATGCCCGCAGCGAGATAAAACCCGTAGACGTCTTTGACGAAGTAGTAGGTGTAAACGCATACAAGGGACCACACAACAATGCACCCGATGAGTGTGGGGATGTTGCCCCTTTTACTACTCACCCAAGAGACGAAAAAGGCACCTGGTATAGCTAGGACTTGTACCGCAATGATGGCGACTATGAGCTCGTTGTCTTTCAAAAGCACCTCTTTGATTCCAAATGATGAGGCCATGAGCATGATGGTCTGCAGGGCCATGGAAAGAATGAAAAATCCCCATAGGAACCGCACGAGTTCTTTGCGGCCACTCAAATCTCGTGCGACTTTACGGAGCTCTTTGAACCCTTGCGCAACGAGCCTGCCTTGAGTGGGTAATTTCGTCGGGGTTGATGGAAGTTTTCGAAAGGCGGGTTGAGCCCAAGAGAACCACCAGATGCCGACCAGTACGAAGGTCCAGGGGGTCATGAAACTTCCTACCAGCATAATTAAAGCGAGGCACAAAAGGAGCAGTAATACACTGCCTATGTAGCCCATAGCAAACCCCGTTGCGCTGAGTTTGTCATGCTCGTCAGCGGGAGCAATTTCAGGCAGGAATGCATTGTAGAATCCTAGACTTCCCCAAAAGCCGATGTTGGCCAAAAACAAGGCGGACATGCTCCACTCCATGTGGCTCGGGTCGAAGGCATAGAGACCGATGCAGCCCAAAGATCCTGCGAAACAGAAGACCTTCATCAATTGCATTTTGCGTCCAGATACATCCGCGATGCCGCTGAGCATTGGAGATAGGATGATGACGATCAAAAACGAACAAGCTAAGACATAGCTGTAAAGTTGAGTATTGATCAATTCGACTCCCCAAAAGGTCACGACATCGTTGATGATCTCTCCTGCCTCATTGCGATCTGAAGTCAGGGCGTTGAAGTAGATCGGGAAGATGGCCGTTGTCACCACAAGCGAATAGGGGCTATTGGCCCAATCGTACATCGTCCAAGCGGACTTAATCTTTTCAGCCTGCGTTTGACGTTGCTTTCCTCGGAACAACGTGCGCTTCAGGGGGGCAGATTCGGATGTATTTTCATTCGACATGATGTGAAGATAAGCGGTTCTCTCCTTTCGTCCTGAGGTTGGTTTAAGGTGGCTACAAAAAGCAATGTCCTCTTGCGAGGCAAGTTGTACTTTTGCGGCGATGAGTACACCATCTTCCTTTGACTCTAGCTACGACATTATCATTGTCGGTGGCGGTATTGTTGGCGCAGCCACGTTGTATCAATTGCAGTTGCGTTTTCCGAATCGTCGCTTGTTGCTGATTGAAAAAGAGAAGGAGTTGGCTCATCATCAAACGGGAAACAATTCCGGTGTGATCCACTCGGGGTTGTATTATCCTCCTGGGTCGCTGAAGGCCAAGAACTGTGTCGAGGGACGTCGAGCCTTGGTGCAGTTTGCAAAAGAACATGGCATCTCACATGACGTCTGTGGCAAAGTCGTAGTAGCTGTGGACGAGAGCGAGTTGCCCATGCTAGAAAAAATCCAAGGAATCGGAACGCGGAATGAAATCGAAGGCTTAGAGCGCATCACAGGCGATCAATTGCGTGAAATTGAACCGCATTGCAAAGGTGTGGCTGCGCTGCATGTTCCGTGCACAGGGATCATTGATTACCGGGCTGCTACGCGCAAAATGGTTGAGTTGGTTCAGGTTTTGCAGCCAGCGAGTCAATTGCGCTTAGGAGATGAGGTGGTGGGCTTTGAGCGGGATGGAGAAGAGACGATCGTCCGAACTGTTTCTATTCCTGCTGGATTTCGTGCAAAGCACGTTGTTGTTTGCGGAGGACTTCAAGCAGACCGTTTGGCCCGAAAGGATGGTGTTGATTTGAAAGAGCGCGTTGTCGGTTTTCGAGGTGATTACTACGAATTGACCGAGCAGGCAAAACACAAAGTGAAGCACTTGATTTATCCTGTCCCAAATCCAGACTTCCCGTTCTTGGGTGTTCACTTCACACGAATGACTGACGGTGAGATTGAATGCGGACCGAATGCCGTATTCACTTTCAAAAGAGAGGGGTATGGGAAGATGGACTTTGATTGGAAGGACACCATGGAAGCCTTGGGTTATGCAGGAACATGGAAGCTCTTTTTCAATAACATGGCATTTGGAGTCAATGAATACCGTAGAGCTTTTTCGAAGCGATTGTTCCTGAAAACGCTCCAGCGGATGATTCCTGATTTGACCATGGACGATCTTAGGCCGGGTCGTTCTGGAGTCCGTGCCTTGTTGTTGTCAGAAGATGGCGATACGCGCGATGATTTCCGGATCTCCTACACGGATCGAAACATCCATGTTTTGAATGCTCCTTCACCCGCAGCAACGGCCGCTTTGGCCATTGGGGACCACATTGCCGAATTGGCTCAGGAGCGCTTTACATTCTGATTCAATAAATTAGGGTGCGTTGGTGTCTGCTCTGTTTGAGCCATTTTTGGCCATAAAAAAAGAGGCCGTCCAATGGACGGCCTCTTGAATTCAAGTCTCTGGCAAGAGTGCACATCACTTTGGTGAAGATGATGTGCGGCGATTTGAAGTTGATTGCAGTGCCAAAAGGCAATGCATCCAAATCAATCTTTTTTCTTGTCTTTTTTGGAGTCTGCTTTAGCGCCTTTGTTGCATGAAGCGGCTGACTTACTAGAGCAGCAAGATGCTTTCTTTCCTGCATCAGCAGTCTTTCCTGCATCAGCTGATTTTCCAGCGCAACATGCAGCAGCGCCTTTATCACATGATTCTTTTTTGCCGTCTTTGGCGCTTCCCGTGGATGTAGCACTCTTGTTGTCTGCAGTTTTAGCTCCGTTTAAAGCAACATTTTTTACTGATTGGCCACCGTCCTTTGTAGAAACAGTGTTTTCAGTTGCAGACTTAGATGAGGTTGTAGATGCGTCAGTTTGAGCGCTTACAGCAAATGCGAAAAACGCAAACATGCTGAGAATCAGAACTTTTTTCATTGAAGTAATGGTTAAAGTGTTTCGGTGATAAATTTCAGGAAGTAAGGTACTCTTTATTTATTGTTTTCACAAGGCTTTATCTTAACTTTGTCGCCGCTTAGGAAACGACTTATAGCGATTTTGGAGAGGTGCCAGAGCGGTAATGGAGCAGATTGCTAATCTGTCGACGGGAAACTGTCTCCAGGGTTCGAATCCCTGTCTCTCCACAACGAAGACC
>JAPKAW010000008.1 GCA_028825055.1 Flavobacteriales bacterium
CACCCGGAGCAATGTTGAGATCCACCCCGCTTAAAACGTTGATGTCTTCTCGATTGGGGTAATGAAAACGGACACCTTTAAATTGCACACGGCCTTGAAGCTGCAAGTTTTCGACGGCAGTATTCCCCGTATCCACCGGTTCTTGTGGCTCGTCCATGAGCTCCATCAGACTTTCAATGGCACCCAACCCTTTTTGAAGGGCTGAGAATTGGGCGGCGATGCCGCCAATTGATCCAGCGACCAATCCGGTCATCAAAAGAAAAGTAAAGAAATGCTCGCTTGCCAAACCGCCGCTAGCCATGAGGTCTGCCCCTTTGAAAATTACAAGTGTAATGGCTCCAAAGATGAATAGTATGATGAAGGAAGCAAAGGCACCGCGCCAAATGGCTCCTTTCAAGGCGAGTGTGCGAATGGACCGAATACTGACGCCATAACGGACCAGTTCCAAGGCTTCGTTAGCAAAACTCTTCACGCTAATAATCCCTGTGAGAGTCTCTTGTACGATGGTGTTGGAATCTGCGACCTGGTCTTGAGTGCGCTTGGATAATTTCCGAATGAACCGTCCAAAAAGAATGGCAGCGATAATCATGACAGGGAGCGTGGCCAACATCAATAGCGTGAGGGTCACAGAGAAGTATAGCAAGGCCAATATGCCCCCAATAATGATGATCACCTGCCGCAGCAATTCCGCCATTGTCGTTGTGAAGATGTCTTGGATGGCTGTGATATCTGCCGAAACGCGGCTATTCAAGTCTCCAACTCGCCGGGTGTCAAAAAACCGCATAGGCATCCGCACAATGGCTTCGAACGCATCGCTTCGCATGTCCCGCATCATGTCCTCGGTCATGCGAGCAAACAAAACCACTCGAGCAAAACTGAGTGTCGCTTGAATGAACAAAACAATCAAGATGGTCCACCCAATACTTGATAAGTTGGTCATGTCAATGTTCAAAGCTTGCATGGGAGATTCAACTTGAGCCGGACCGGTACCCATGGTTCCAACTCCACCGAGCTGGCCCCATAAGCGGGTCACAAGCAAGGTCAAAATCCCGCTCGCACTGATGATGAGGATTCCAAGAGCATAGCCCCACGCATGTGGGCGCAAGTAGTTACCCATTTTGCCGATGGCACCCCAGTTTTTCCAACTGAACTTTCTCACCGTCTCATTTTCTTTTTCCGAACCCGTTTTAGGGGAGTTTTTCCGTCCGCTTTTCGCCATGGGTCGAAATTACGTCCGATTCGGGGTTTACTTTGTAATCTTTGTGTCATCCAATTTGGAAGCACGTAATCTGTGACTATCTTTGCCGTCCCGAATTTGGGTGGTTAAATCCACCGAAACACTGACGCATCATGAAAAGGACATTTCAACCCTCTGTACGCAAGCGCCGAAATAAGCATGGCTTTCGCAAGCGAATGGCTTCTGCCAATGGCCGTAATGTTTTGAATGCACGACGGGCTAAAGGCCGCAAGAAATTGTCGGTAAGTACAGAACGTCGTCACAAAGGCATTGAGCGTTAATAGCGCTAATTTCGAATGAATTAGAGCCTCCGCGAGGCATTGAACAGACGTTATAGACCAAAAAAGGAGTTTTCGGACTCCTTTTTTTGTGCCCGCTATTTTGATTCGCAGAAAGCGAATTAAGTCAACGATTCGGGTAGCGGTCCACAGCACATCCACATCATTGAGTTGTTGATGGGTGATTTACGCTTCCAGATTTTCCAGAATGATTGACGGTTTCTAACAAACCCTTCGATGATCCAGGATGACTCCAATGCGGGATTCCAATTATTGGGCAAGACGACTCGGAGGTCTGTTTTAAAGTCGAGTCCCGGCCCGAGTGCTTTGAACATGGATTCTTTTACGGTCCAAATTGCGCAGAGATTGCCTAGCAAAGAATCCGCATTGCCTTCTTCAGTTGACATGACGCGATGTGCAACGCGTTTTAACGAAACTCGTTCGGATTCGATGTCACATCCGATGAGGTTGGGTCCGATGGCTACGAAGACGTGGCAGATATTCCCCTCTGTGTGATGCGCTATGCTAATGGCTTGATCTGCAAAATCTTGGGACTGTGACCGAATGAGAGGTTTCTGATTGTTATCATGGATTACTTGCACTTGATTGACTTTAAACCCCATGCCTTGCAAGGCAGAATCGACTGAAAAATGCTCCAATTGACGATGTATTGCCATGGCTGCAACATCACGTTCTGGGAATCGAACTTGGTTCTTCGTCCAGTGCTGTAACTCAAGTGCCTCCGTCTGAACGGTAATTGCAATGGCTTGTGGGGCAAGTGATTCGAAGAATGGGCGAATGAAAAGCATGAAGTTCAAGTAAATATCAAAGAGTGAATGAACCTTCTCGCGGCAGAGTGGTTGAATCGTCGTAAATTTACCTTTCGAATATTAGAAAGCATGAGCACGAGTTTGACAACGGAGAAATTGCCCTACAAAGTAAAAGACATTTCACTCGCCGAGTGGGGTCGTAAGGAGATTCGATTGGCTGAAGCCGAGATGCCTGGATTGATGGCATTGCGAACGAAGTTCGGAGCCGAAAAGCCACTTAAAGGTGCGCGTATCGCCGGATGTTTGCACATGACCATTCAAACCGCTGTTTTGATTGAAACCCTTGTGGATTTGGGTGCGGATGTGACCTGGTCTTCTTGCAATATTTTTTCAACGCAAGACCATGCCGCCGCAGCGATTGCTGCCGCAGGCATCCCGGTCTATGCTTGGAAGGGTATGAATGAGGAAGAGTTTGAGTGGTGCATTCGTCAAACGTTGTTTTTTGGCGATGAGCGCAAGCAACTGAATATGATCTTGGACGATGGTGGCGATCTTACCAACATGGTTCTTGACGAATACCCTGAACTAGGAGCAGGAATTAAAGGTCTTTCCGAGGAAACAACGACCGGTGTATTGCGTCTTTATGATCGAATGAAGGCCGGTACATTGCCAATGCCTGCGATCAACGTCAATGATTCAGTGACGAAATCAAAATTCGACAACAAGTACGGATGTAAGGAATCTGCGGTTGATGCGATTCGTCGCGCCACGGACATCATGATGGCCGGAAAAGTTGCCGTTGTTGCAGGCTACGGAGATGTTGGAAAGGGTACAGCAGATTCGCTTCGCAGTGCGGGTTGCCGTGTCATGGTGACTGAAATTGATCCCATTTGCGCCTTGCAGGCGGCTATGGATGGATATGAAGTGAAGCGTATGGTTGATGCTGTGAAAGAATGTGACATCATTGTTACAGCCACAGGCAACAAGGACATCATTCGTGGAGAGCACTTTGAGCAGATGAAGGATAAAGCCATCGTTTGCAACATTGGTCACTTCGACAATGAAATTGACGTGGCGTGGTTAAACGAACACAAGAGCGCAACCAAGGATACCATCAAGCCACAAGTTGACTTATACAACCTCAACGGAAAGGATATCATCTTGTTGGCGGAAGGTCGTTTGGTGAATTTGGGATGTGCCACAGGCCACCCGAGCTTTGTCATGTCGAACTCGTTCACGAACCAAACGCTTGCGCAATTGGAACTTTGGAACAATACGGCAGCATATAAAAATGAAGTGGTGACATTGCCCAAGCATTTGGACGAGGAAGTTGCTCGTTTGCATTTGGACAAAATCAATGTTGTTTTGGAGACGCTGTCACAGGAGCAAGCAGATTACATTGGTGTTCCGGTGAATGGTCCTTTCAAATCGGATTTGTATCGTTACTGATCATCCGGATGGGAATCATCCAACAATTAAAAGAATTCGTCCGGTCACAGCCGGACGTTTTTCGTTTTCTAGTGTTGGGTTTTGGCGGATACGTTGTTTGGCACTTGAGCTATGAGGGATTTCTGAAACCGGAGACCTTCATGGATGAGTATGTGACCGAGAGTCTCATCGTGGTCACCGAGTGGGTGTTAGAATGGCTGGGCTATGGATTGAATACTCAATTCCAAGTTATGGACGAAGCGTTCAGGTCGCGTGTCGGAATCAAAGGTGTGGCGGGGGTTTTTGTGGGACCATCGTGCGATGGGGTGGTCTTGTTTGCCCTATTTGCCATCTTCATTGCATCATTTCCAGGAAAGTGGACGCGTAAGGCCTGGTTTATCCCAATGGGCATCGTCGTTTTGCATGGAGCAAATGCATTTCGGATTATTTGCTTGCTTATGATTCAACTGTACTGGCCTTCAGCACTGGAATTTAATCACGACTACACCTTTACCGTTTTTGTTTATAGCATCATTTTCGCCTTGTGGTACCTATATGCGATGCAGCCAGGGATCATGAATTGGAGGCGTTCAACAGGAAAGCCATGAGCGAGGTGTCTGTTGCACCCATTTTGCCTTGGAGGCGGCCAACATGGATTGTCATTTTAATGGGCATGCTTGTTTTCGGTTTTTACCAAGAACTGGCGAAGGTGCATCTGAATCATTACATCGACACCGTGGTAATGAACCCCGAGGTCGAGGAGTTAGGGCCTTCGGATCGCGCCCTGGCATGGGAACAAATCAGCCAGCCTAAGCGATTACAATACTATGTTATACGCGGGACGTGGTCCGGGTTTCATGGGCTATCGTTGACAGAGTTGACCGCGCTCAAATGGGCCATGAGTTTGATTATTCTCTTGGTGTTTTTTGTTTTCGATGGGCTATTCTTGAAGACAACAGGGCACTTTCATCGTTGGCCTTGGCTGGTAGTCATCTATGGGATGGCTGGACTGATTATGGCTGCTTTCATGGTCGGTGTTCCAGGCAAAACAGGCTATAGTGTTTCGCATGAATTCCTGAGTTTTTTGCAATCACCCTTGCCGTCGTTCCTCATTGTATTGGTGCCTTCACTTCTTGAACGCATGCGTCACCGGGAAGCCTGAGTCTCAGGGGTTGTAGACCCGAAGAATGGGAGGGGTCCAGGAAGTGGCGTAACGGTGTAAGGGCAATGAGGCATTGCCATCGACAACTGAGCCATCAATGATGAGCCACTGGGAATTGCTGCATGGATCGGTCAAGATTAGGCCGTCTTCTTCGACTTGCACTTGACAGCCAGCTGGGATATCAGCCGTTGCATGGCGGTCCAATGCGACAAACTGGTCCAACGTATAGCGATACAAAATGAGGCCTTGAGAACCGCCACTTACTGTGATATGGCCGCTGGGTACAGACAGGTCTAAATAAGCAGGCAAATCGATGTTGATTTCGAAATCGACAGGGACATATGGGATGAACTGATCGCTATCGTTGCACTTGGATTGACAAAGCAAAAACGGCAAGAAGCCAAACCAAAGAATTCGAGAATACCAAAGGGATTTCTTCATGAGGAGTGAGGGGAATCAATCGCACGGTTCCTTAAGCCCAATGGGTCTCGGGGCCTTCCGGCAATGAACTCTTTGAGATAGCGAGGTTCGAAGTAGGCCAAGTCTTCGAATTGCTCGTTGGCATAGGCCTGTGTCGCTGTAGCGTGTGTATCGACGGCATTGGGGTGCCCTTCAATGAAAGTCCAGGAATCAGCGAGAGAGCCGAGAAGGCGTTGGGTTTTCTGAGCAGCATCTCCAATGACCACAACATTTGGTTGGTTCGCTGCGAATGGGAACAGTTTTTCAAGGCCTGCCTCAGGCTCCAAAACCAAAGCGCGGGTAGGCTGTGCCAGTGTCCACCCTGATCCATTCGGAGCGAATGTTGCGGTATAAATTTCGTCCCTTCGAGCGTCAATAACGGCAATTGCGGCATCCGGTGGACTTGTGGTCGTCCTGCTCGTTTGAAATGCCATCGATTCCAGTGGGTCTGTAGCAATAAGAGGAATCCCCAAGGCATGGCATAACCCTTTGGCTGTTGCAACGCCAATGCGCAATCCCGTATAGCTTCCTGGACCAGCGGAAACGGAGACGGCGCTTAAATCCTTGCTTGCAATGCCTGCATCAAGAAGAACTTGGTCAACGAAGGGCAGGAGGCGTTCGGCATGCACATAGGAAGGACCCACATCATGTCGATGGGCGATCACCTTGTTTCCTTGAAACACGGCCACGGAACATGCCAGGCTGGCTGTTTCGATGGACAAGATGAGCGGTATGTCGGACATGATTTAGTCTTCTTCTTTTTTGGGAGCTGCTTCTGCGGCGTCCCCATCTTTTAACGTGCGAGAGACCCGCTCATAGGGACCCGTAATCACAAAAACTCCTGTGTCCAATCCGGAATGGATGACAATATTTCGATTGTCTTGAATGCCAGTGGATACTGGTGTCCAGACTGCATTTCCATCGCTCAAAAGAAAAACGCCGAGAATGCTTTCCCCCTCGTCATCGTCGTTCTCCCGGGTGGTGACGGCTTGAATTGGAACGGAAGTGGCTTGGTTCTCTTGACGGGTCAACACATCAACTTTGGCGCTCATTCCCGGACGAAAAGGAGAGATCATGCTCGAGTCTTCGGCCAGTAAGTGAGCGTAGCTATCGTGAAGAAGGCGGACTTTCACTGAGAAATTGGTTACCTGATCCATAGAGAATCCATTCAGTCCCGCATTGAGGGCCGTATTCCCAATTTCAGTGACTACTCCGGTGAAGACATCATTGAGATAGGCGTCCACTTCAATTTCGGCCATGTCACCAAGTCCGACACGAACAATGTCACTTTCGTTGACTTCGACATTGACTTCCATGGTGGACAAGTCAGACACTTTCATGACGACTTCGCCGGCAGTGAACCCATTGCCTTGAACGCTTTCGCCAATCTCTTTGACCAATGCGGTCACGGTTCCTGATTGCGGTGCTGTTAGTGTGGTTCGGGACAAGTTGTCACGGGCCTCTTGGACAGAGGCAGAAGCACTTGAAATCGCAAATTCAGCACTTCGAATAGACTCTTGCGCTGATTTTTGTGTCGCATCGGCTGTGCGAAAATTCGCTTCAGCCGTGTCATATTCAGCTTGTGAAATGACGCCATTGGTATGAAGCTTTTGTGTGCGTTCCCAGCTCCGAGATGCCGCAAAAAATTGGGCCTCTGCCTGATTCGCTTGCGCTCGGGATGAAGCCAAATTGGAACGAGCAGAATTCAATGCGGCTTCAGCGCGATTCAATGCCGCTTCGTACAAATCGGGATTGATTTGAACCAATAAATCACCCGAGTTCACGGCGAATCCTTCCTTCACAGGAAGCGCGGTGATTTGCCCACTGACTTGAGCGGTAATGTTGACTTCGACTTCGGGTTGGATTTTTCCAGAAGCAGATACTCGTTCGACAATGTCTCGGAGTTGGACGGGTTCCAGATCAACTTGCGGTAAATCAGATTTTCCGCCGAAAAACTTCGCTGCAATGAGCATTGCAACGAGTGTGATGCCCAAAATAATCCAAAATTTCTTCGTGAATTTCATGGTGTGTGGCTTAGCGGAATGTCATGGCCCGTCCCATGTAGAAATCGAGTATCCTACTTTTGAAGGCGAGGTCGTATTTTGCTCGGAGGGTATTGACCCGAGCGTTGTCGAGCAAAGAGCGCGCATCGGCATAATCTACAGCCGTGGAGGCGCCGGCTTCATACCGTTTTTCGGAATTGGAAAAGGCCTTTTCTGCGGCGACTAAAGCGGCTTCTTGTGCTACCGCACTTTGGCTCGCGGCTCTAGCGTCCGCCCAGGCGGATTCCACGTTGACTGTTAGCGTCTGCCGAGTCTGTTCCAGCTGGTATTCTGCACTCAGTACATTGACCTGTGCCTGCTCACGCCCTGATTTGACACTGAAATTATTGAATATGGGGAGACTCATCGAGAAGAATAAATTCTGGTTGAAATTGCGCTCAATTTGATCTGAAAAAGGGGTGGTAATGAAGCTGTAGATCTCTTGTTGTGCAATGATGGGATAAAGGATGTCATCGACAACGAGATTTCCCAAGGTGATGTCTTCAATAATCGGATCTCCATCAATGGACCGGGCCGCTCCGGAATACCCGGAACCGAAATTGTAGCTGGCAAAAACCCGAGGAAGAGAGCCAGATCGAGCGAGTTGTAAGGCTATTTCTGCATCCTCTACGCTCAGGTCTGCTTGGCGAATTTCAGGAAACGAGCCCAGCGCGTGCGCAACGGCTGCTTTGGGCGATCCGGGGAGATTGTTTCGTTCCAAATCGCTGTCGGAAGGTCGAACGACTGTGAATGTGGGCGCTTCGGAGGCAGGAAGCTGAAGCAATTGAACCAAATTGAGTTTGGCTAACCCCAAAGCATTTTGTGTGCTCACAATGGTGGCCTCATCTGCAGCGAGTTGTGCTTGGACATCGTATAAGTCCGCTTCTGCTGCTGCGCCAGCATTGACCAGTTGAGTCATGCGATTCACTTGGCGCCCGGTTGCTGTCCGGTTGATTTCTGCGACCCGCACGAACTCCTCTTGAAATAAGATGTTCAAATAAGCTCCAGCTATGGTTAATACCACATTGTTTTCGACCACCTCACGGTTCGCTTCCGCACTTTGTTGGGCGAGATGTGCCCGCTTCAAGTTGAGGTGATTTTGGAATCCGTTGAACAACGTCAATCCAGTAGACAAACCAAAGCTATTGGATTGGATACGGGAGGACTCTACAAATTGGTTGGTAAACGGATCAATGGTTCGACCAAAATTATATCCATGGGAAGCGTTTCCATTGAAGTTGGGTAGAAAAGCTCCTGCAGCGGATTGGGTGCTGATGTCAGCACGAACTTTTCCGAGGCCTGCCAACTTGATTTGCAGGTTGTGCTCAAAAGCATGGTCTAGACAGCGCTGCAAAGTCCAAGGCTCTTGTCCCTGGAGAGTAGTTGGATAGAAGCCAATTAAAAGAAGACATGAGACAACGCAAATCCTATGAATAGAGGATGTAATTCGAATGATGGAAACCGGTGTTTGCATGGTGCAAATCTACTGAAACAGAGGGGAGTTTAATGGCTAGTGTCAATAGTACGTGACACGAACGGTGACTCTACGATTCGCTTCTGCTTCTTCGTTGGACTTTGGTTCAGGAAAGCGCAGGCGGTTGCCGCGTTCACCTTCCACCGCCAGGCGATTCGGATTCACTCCCTTAGTGACCAAATACTCCCAAACAGCTCGTGCGCGTTCTCTGCTTTCAAAAGCAGTCTCAGATAGTAATTGATAGGGCTGTTTATGTCCGACAACCGCAATACCCAATGTTGGGTTGACGACAAGGAAGGTCTACAAGGCCTCCATCGTAGGAAGAGAGGCATGGTAAATATCGCTCGCCCCTGGAGTGAACTCAATGGGCTCTAAATCGACTTGTAAACCTGTTTTAAGTGGTCGCAGTCGCAGCGTGTCTATTGTGGTTACGGGGTTTGCCCAAATACGATCCGTATGCCGCATGAATTCCGGCTCAACGCAAATCCGAGTATAACGGCGAAACGGTTGGAGGCTAACCTCCAAGGTGTGATTGACATCCAACCGGACAACTTTCCTTGGATTGATGCCCTCAACGATTAACTCAACGTGCAAAGGCTCATTCGTTTCATCATTCGACACTGTCCAACGTTGGTTGATCGGTAATTTCAGGTCCGTCGAGCCAAGGACTGCGTTCAACAGTAAATTGTCCCCAAGAAGGGATGCACAAAACCAGCATACCAACCAAACAAAACACTCCCCTTAAGTGGTTGTGAAAATTCGATATTACTGAGGTCATTGTGGACGTAATTCAATTGGCGGAATCGGATTTCCACTTCTTATAGATTACGAAGAAAAGAATAGATAGCAAAACATAGGGGACGGCCATCAAGTATAGAATGCCTCGATTGAGCCCGGCGCCAAGGCCACCATCTGAAGCACTGTCTTCAGCAACGGCTTTGCACATCACGCATTGTCCTTCCATTAAAGAGGGAAGAATAAAGACGAGTGCGCCAACAAACAAAGATTTGAAAAGGAGTTGTCGGCCTTTCATCAGATTGGATAGTAGGGAGAGATCATCCAATATACGAGCACCCCTGAAATGGTAACATAAAGCCAGATGGGCCAAGTGATACGAGCCAGTTTTCGGTGGCGATCAACTTCCATTCGTAGACCGCGATAATAAGTAAACAGGACCAATGGAATGATTCCGGTGGAAAGCAAAATGTGTGAGATGAGGATGGTGAAGTACACCGTTCTCTGCCAACCTTCTCCTCCATAGCGGGTGCTTTCCGTAGTTAAATGGAATGCGACGTAGCTAAATAAGAACAGCACGCTCAGGGAAAGCGCCACCGTGTTGAACAACCGGTGCAGCGGTACGTTTTTGTTTTTAATGGCAATCAGCGCACCGATCAAACAGAAAAAAGCCGTGCCGTTGAACCAGGCATTGAGCTGCGGAAGGATATATAAAGCCTGTCGTGTTTCCTCGGATAAGTTTTCAGCGGGCGGAATGAAAAACAACGAAGCCACAGCAACAGGAATGACCACTGCTACAATCCAAACAAATCGTTTAACCGCATTCTCTTTTTCTAACATGGTCATTGATTCAAGATCCAAAGCTGTTCAACATCGTCCAAAAGTTGATTCACCTCCGTTGTGGATGTGCCATCATAATACCCTCTAATCTGTCCAGAACGATCAATTAGCGCAAACAAGTCACTATGAAAGAATCCTCCAGCAGCGGTGTCACTTTCCAAAGCCGTGAGGAAATAGCCCTCCCGCGCCAGAGCATAAATTGATTCTTTATCGCCCGTCAATAGTTGCCATTGTTCGGGAATTAACCCTATGCGCTCACCGTATTCTCGAAGCCGATCGGGACTGTCGTGTTCGGGGTCAATGGAATGGCTCAACAACAACACATCGTCGTGCATGTTGCGTTCTCGAAGAACATCTTGCATCCGGGCCATTTGACTGCTCATCACGGGACAAATCGTCGGACAGCGCGTGAAGAAAAAATCGACAATTCGCAAGCGATTTTTGACGTCTCGATGGGAAAACTCGAGGCTGTCCATGTCTAAAAAAGCAAATGCAGGGACCGTATGGTCCTCTGGCCCCAAGACGGGAAGTGGCACAGCTTGAAGTGCCTTTTTAACGGATTTGCGTCGGGCATATGCAACTTCATCCATCTCCTTTTGCAGCAGTGCAATGTCTTCAACGGCCTCTTTGATGCCGTCTTCAGACGCTGCGTGGTAAACGCCGCGCAAGTAGCCTTTGGAATCGACCAGCCACAAGGTGGCAATGTTATCTGGGTCTTCAGGATCCCGTTCAATCATGAAAGAGTCCAAAATCAATCGGTCGATGATTTCTTGGTCTCCCGTCAAAAATTGCCATTTGTCATTGTGACTATTGTAACGGGTGTTGCGAGAGACATAGTCTTTCAAATTTTGTGGCTGGTCGTGCGCAGCATCGAGCGTGAAACAAATCGTTGCGATATCGTCTTCAGCACGATATCGAAAGTTGGGCCACAAGAGCTGCCTTGTCATTTGAGCAACATGTGGAGCTTGAGTGGAATAGAATGCCGCGAGCCAAACCTTGCCTTCCAAAGAGTCGGAATGAAATATCTCACCATCTTGATTCAGTAAAGAAAACTCACGAATACGCTTTGCTTCAGGACTCCACGTTTCAATGAGACCCTCTTCAGAATAATATGGAAGGGTACTGAAGTGGTGATCTCCATCAATTCCCAAGATGAGCAATCCCGCTAGTGGAAGCCCCAACATGATGGCAATCAAGTAAATAGATTGCTTCAGTTTTTTGGCTGAGATCAGTTGCAAAGCACGGTTCGTTTAGGTGACTCCATGAGGAGATATAACCGCGCTCGGTAGCCCGAGGTTTAACGAGAGCAGCCGGAAATCAATTAAAAGCGTTAAAATTACCTAAGTGTCCGAATCCTTCGGTAATGGCAATGAACAGTAGGTATGCAATGAACAGCATATACGGTGCCAAAACCGCTTTCTTTAGATTACTTCTTTCATCTCCAAGGTGCATGAAAACAAGCACGATATAGGCCGCCTTCACCAAGGTTAAAATAATGAAAGTCCACTTGATTAAGGTCCACGAAAACGCATCTGAACGCTTAAAGTAGATGCCCATGATGACTTCTACGGTCGTTAACAGTGTCAAAATACCTGTTACTTTCCAGGTGTTTCGGCGGATTTTAGCGCCTTCCTCTTCGCTGTGATGAGCGTTTAGTGCGTAGCTGTCGTTTACAATGAGGTCGTCGCGTTCCATGGGGAGTCGTTTGTGCGGTTACGAAGTGGTGAAGGGCGATCAGATGAGGTAGAAGAAGGTGAAAACAAACACCCAGACTAAATCAACAAAGTGCCAATACAACCCGATTTTTTCGACCATTTCGTAATGCTTACGTCGTTCAAAGACTCCGCGATACGCCATGATGAAAATAATAATATTGATCACGACACCTGAAAAGACGTGGAAGCCATGGAACCCCGTGATGAAGAAGAAGAAGTCTGCATACGCTTGTTGCGAAGCGTACTCATTGTCATGCAAGTTGGCGCCGAAAGAAAAGCTTTCGGACCGTGCATTCCACAACTTCATGGCATCGTCACCGCTAACGTGTGATTCGTTATTGATGTATTTGTTGAGCGTCAAACTGTGCAACTCCACCTCATGGGGGTGTGCACCCATTTCGACCAACTTGACACCGTGATCACTTTCGATAAGACTCACTTCAGATTTGCCTTCAATCCAAGGTTCTGCCAGGTGGCCAAAGTGATGGTCCATGTAGACCACATCTCCTTTGTTTAGGAAAAAAGATTGACCATCATCCGAGGTAACCTCAACCGATTCGTTCAAAAGAAATGATCCACCGCTTCCATGGATGTAATGTGACCATTCCCAGGCTTGAGAGCCCAAGAAGAAAAACCCGCCAATAATCGTCAACCCCAACCATTTAATAACGCCGGATTTGTCATTGCGATGACCTGCTTCCACCGCTAGAACCATGGTAACGGAAGAAACGATCAGAATGAAGGTCATCAAAGCCACATAAATCAGCGGGTACTCGCCATCGATGAATGGCAACGATCGAAACGCTTGCTCGCCGATCGGCCAAGGGTCTTCGCTACTGGCCCGAACAAATCCATATGCTGTGAGCAAACCTCCAAACGTCAGAGCATCTGACACGAGGAAGTACCACATCATCATTTTACCGTAGCTGACGCTAAAAGGAGACTGTCCGCCTCCCCAAAGTTCTTCTTTCGAAATCACTTTTGTCGATTCTCCTCCCATGGGTGCAATTTGGCGGCAAATTTATGCAATTGAAGCCATACAGACTACCTTTTTTATGCTATCGATTACCAATCAAAATAGGAGCGCTCCAAAACCGGGTGAAACCAGCGGTCTAAGAGTCAATTTGATCAGTATAAGAAGAAGAGAAAAACAAACAGGTAAAGCCAAAGGGCCCCCATGAAATGCCAGTAAATGCTTAAGCTTTCCAACTGAACGACATCTTTTGAATGGATGGTTCCTTGAACAACACGAATGCCATTGATCACCAAATAAATAAAACCGAAGGTCAAGTGAAGAATGTGCACTGCAATGAGAATCCACAGATAGCTGGCCCCAGAATTGGACGTTCGGGCCACGTCGCGGGTGATAGGTCGTACCATGAGCAGGTCATTCGTGGCATAGAAATCATCTTGAGACGCATTGTACAAGATGGGTTCGCCACCGCGTGAAATGGTATAGTCTTGACCATACACGGCATCACTTTCGAGCAGAGACTCAATGCTGTTCCAACGGTATGCTTCCATTCCAGATTCGTGGTCCGTGGTGGTCCAACCCAGGCCCATTTCTGAGAGTGCCTTCCATCCTTCGGTTTGACTGACTGTGAATCCGATGCCCGAAATCAACGTAATGGTCAAAGCAATCAGCGCACGTTGTTTATGATTCGCTCGCATACTGCGGAGCGCCCACCAGAGACTCAAGGAGGATAGAATGAGCAGAAAATTGGAGACCCAAAAGGCAGAGGTGGGCTCAATATTTACCCAGTACTGGCCCATATTGGAAACGATGTAAGCACTTGTGAAGCCTGCAAACAGCATCACCACGGCAAAAATGATGAAGTACATCAACATTTTCTTCGTTCGTTCGCGGACTGCGGGTTCGACGCCATCGAAAACATCGCGACGCTTTGATGGTGGGGGTGTAGTGTTCTTAATCATGGATTCAGAGCTTGTCCAATACATAGGCAATTTGAACCACCGGCAAATAGATGAACGAGGCGAACATCAGGCGCCGAGCGGCTTTGATTTCTAGCGTGCGGTAGAGTTGAATAGCAGGCACCAGAAACATGATGCCACAAAGGATTGCGACGATCAGGGCATAGTTGCCTACCATTGGACTTCCATTGGGCAGAGCCCAAGGCAATAGTGACGCTGGAATGCAAAAAATGGTGTAGGCTACGATTTGCCAAGCGCTGCGCTTCGTGCGTCCTCCATTGAATGGAAGCAGCTGGTAACCGGCTTTCAAGTAGTCGTCGTGAGCGAGCCATGCAATGGCCCAAAAGTGAGGGAACTGCCACATAAACTGAACAGCAAAAAGCGACCCGGGTTCAATCCCAAAGTCTCCTGTAGCCGCAACATACCCGATCATGGGTGGGAGTGCACCAGGAAAGGCCCCAACAAACACGCTCAGGGCCGTACGTCCTTTGAGTGGGGTATAGATAAAAGCGTAGCTCACCAAGGCAGCTACACCTAACCATCCGCTCAAGGCATTCAGAGAAAAGAGGCATCCAAGTCCAATTACGGCTGCTATGACGCTGTAAACCCAAGCTTCTTTTGCAGACATTCGACCCGTGGGTAAGGGACGGTTGGACGTTCGGTCCATCAGTCCATCCACGCGAGTTTCGATGATTTGATTCAGGCCATTGGAAGCTCCAGTGAGGAGATAGCCTCCAATAGATAGCCGCAGAAATGCCGTTAAATCAATGGTGTCTACGGCCATGAACCAGCCGAGAATGGCTGAGAGCACAACAAAAAACCCCAAACGGATTTTAAATAGTAAGGCGATGTCTTTGATGCGATCGGGCATGGGTTCTAAATCGATGCAAAAGTAGGGCGACCCGCTCGATGAATTTCGATGAATTTCGGATCTCTATCCGAACTCACCAATTGCGTTCCTCAAGGATATTCTCTAGCCGAATTCCCAATTCAATTCTCCACCAATTGGGCTCTGATTGAGCCATCGTCTCATTCCTTAAAAAGCCACGAATGAATACTTCCTGGCCTTCCAAAGGCGGGAGCGAGAATGCGATGTCGCCCCACAAGCGCATGTTTTCTTGAATCCCGGCCTGATCAATGAGTCCGCCACCGTCCCAAATAAGATCGACGCCATAATCGGCTGGTCGTGATAAGTACGAATTGAGTGGGTCGGCTCCAACGGTTGAATTGGGAGTAACCCCCAAAGGAGCCGGTTCGTCCACCCCCTGTTGCATCCAAACGCATCCCAAGCGAACCTTCCAATCATTGCGCTTCCATTGCATGTGAAGGCGCCCTTCTACAAAATTACTACCGCCAGGATGGGCCAAAGGACGGTGCTGGTGAGTCCAGCTTTGGACACTTGATGCGTGAGAATACGTAAAAGGTCGCACAGCGATTGCCTCGGCCACTACTCGCCATCGGCGATTTAAACTCATCCATTGTATGGACCCCAAAGCGCCCCATTTATTGCCCCACCATTTATTGCCAGAACGGATTTCACTGACAACGAGCTCGTCCAATAAAAGTTGGCTGTACAGGAGTAAGCGTTCATCGGCCCAACGAGGTGACCAGCTGATTGAGGCGCCCATCAGCGCGTTGTCAGCAGATCCAATTGCATATTCTGAGGGACGAAAAGAAATAAAGGGTAGCGCATAAGCGGCTTCGAAACGATGGGCGTAACTGCTATCGTTATTCAACCACGTGACGGCTCCAAATAGAGAGCCGGTCCATCCGCGTCCAAGATCAACTTCAACGGCATGTGCGGCTAGCCAAGCTCCTCTCCTGGTGGTGTATGAGCCAGGGTTGTTTCGTCCGTTGGCAGGAAATGCTGGAGGACTTCCTACGCCGAGGTGTTGAGTTCTTGCTATGAGGTGCGTGTAGTCGAGGCGGTCAAAGTGCACACCGAGACTTAGGAAAGGCAAGGGCGCCGCTTGACGATCCAGCCACAATGATCGCCATCCTTGGCCCCAATGGTGAGGTTCTTGTCCACAGGAAAGGACTACCGATCGACTGACTCGGAATTCGACGTGACCAGTTGTTCTCAGCAAGGCGATGTCCGCTTCATTGGGATTCCAAGCTCTCCCCAACCCATCCCAAACGCCCCATTGCCAGGCTTCGTTCCAGTCTGATTCCCGCACTCCCGCCACGCGCCAATGGTCCAGGTTGGCTTGCCACGTCCATTTTCGATGTTGTCCGAAGACGTTAAGTCCAGTCACCCACCCCAATCCACCCGCGGTAGGTAATTGCACCCAACTCCCTTGCAATCGGGCTCCTGGAGCATATTGCAATGTCGCATAAGCACTCCAATCAATGAAGGAATTTGAGAGGGTGTCGTCATCAAAGGGTAAGACATGGGTGAGCACCATGGGTGCCGATAATGCCCCTTCGAGCGGGTGCCACGCGACCGTATCAGAGCTTTCGTTCGAAGAGAAATCTACTGCGAAAAGGGAATGAACGCATACTGAACTTATCCATAGAAGACTTTGGACCTGTCTTCTGAGGGGCGTGTTCAACCCGCTTGAAATCAACATTCGGACGCTGCGTAAGCCCATGACTACGAAGGTAATCAAGTCGACTTAGATTGTCTGGGCTCTGATCTTTTGATGGGTATGATTTTGCCCTCCAAACTGTCGTTTGAGAGGCTTTTCTTGTAGCGTCTCCGAGTGAGTGTCAAGGTTGGGTAAAACGCTCCAATGGCAATGGCCATGAGACCTGTAAATACGATTTCAACTGAAAAGATGCTGAGTGCATATGGTGTTGAAAAGGCCAATAGAATCATCACAATGGAATAGATGTAGACTGATAAGACGGTTTTGGCGTGCGTCCCGAATTGCATCATCAAGCGGTGATGCAAGTGATTGCGATCAGGGTGAAAAGGGGAAATGCCTCTTGCAGCCCTAAGAATGAAAACGCGCAGTGTATCTACCAACGGATAGGCTAAAATCCCCATAACCAAGACCTCTTTCGACACCAAGAGAAGGTGATTTGGAATGCTTTCGGTCGGAGTCGCGATGACAGACGTTGCGAGAACGTAACCAATAACTCCTACGAAAAGCGAGCCGCAGTCTCCCATGAAAATTCGGGCAGGAGCGTAATTAAACACGAGAAAACCGAGCATAGTTCCGGCAGTTACTATGGCTAAAAGGGCTTCTGAGAGCAAGCCGACGCTCAGAAACCAGTAAGTAAAGGCCCCCATAGAAATGACGGTGAAACCTGCTGCCAATCCATCCACTCCATCAATTAAATTCCAAGCATTAACAACCACGATGTAGACAAAAATCGAAAACCCAATACCCATGGCTTCCGGCAATTCATTGACTCCAAACAACCCGCCAAATGAATCTATTCGGTACCCCCCGAGGGTGGTCAGGGCTAGACCTATGAAAAGATGAACAAGAAGTTTTTTACTGGGCGAGATACCGGTGATATCATCTGTTAGACCCATAAAAAAAATCAAGACAAGACAAGCCAGGGTCATCGGTTGAGTATTCAGATTAACAACCTCTTCCAAGTCGAGATATCCTGCCCAAAACAACACATTGAAAAAAACCGAGATGAAAATCATTACGCCTCCAATCGTCGGTATGCTGCGGTAGTGGATTTTGCGGTCCTCACCCGGTTCATCAACCAGATGTTTCAATTTGGCCACCTTAATGAGGACAGGCATACCGAAAAGTGTCATGAAAAAGGAAGAAACCGCGACGAATGCTATCATATCATGACCAAATTACATTGGGAATGGCCATTTATTTTAGGGGCGAAACGAAAGTCCCATCCTCCTCATGTTGATAATTTATGAAATAGCGGATGCTCAATAGCTCAATAAACCAGAACGGACGCCAATTTGCCAAAAGCCAAAACAGAGGGCTTCGGGAGCACTATCAATAACTCCAACAGTCAATGCTGCGAAGGCATCTAAAGGCCATGCTGTCTGTATGGTTCGATTGATTTCGGGCGTAAGCCAAGAAAAATGGTCGTTGGCCTCGGCATGGATTTTGATCGAGAGGAGATCCCAGGGATTCCAGGTGGCGTCCAAGCGAAGGCTCTTATTCCAAGGGGATTGAACGGAGACACCGCCATTTTCAAGCAACGCTCTAGCGGGTCCGACGGATTCGAAGGCTCCAGATCCATCGGCTCCACGGGAACCAAAACAATCCCGGCAGTGAGAGGCTGTCCTGGTCACGTATTCGATTTGAATGGCGAATGTCTTTCCGCCCATCTTGGCCCCTGCAAGGTGGGTGAGCGCTTTGCGGTTATTGAGCACTGGGTCAGTTTGTCCTAGTCGTGGAACCAGCTCTAGAGCGCTTTGCAAGTAAATAGTCCCAGGCAGCGAAGCTTTGAGGGATCTAGTGAATTGAAGTTCTAATCCCCCCCAGTGTCGCTGTGCATGGTAGGAATCGCCATCCGCCCATCCTTCCCAATCTCCTACCGCTTTGGAGGCTTCTTTCTCTCTTACAAAAGAGTAGACCCCTTGCAATAAAATGCGCGGGTGCGCTTGCCAAGATTGAACTGCGAACAAGGCACTGGAGCGATTGAGCAAGGATTCAGCCGTTTCTCCCAATGGCCCCCGAGTGGTTCCAATCCAACGGGTAAGCCAAATTGAACTGTGATGATTTCCCGTTTCATGTGCTACGCGAACGTAAGGAGCCGGAGTGGCCTCGAGCGATGAAAAGGCACTGCTGTTTCCCGCGCCAATGTGCAGGGCGTCAATTCCAGCATCGATAAACCATTTGGAATTGCTCCACCCGCACCATCCGCGTGCCCGCGACACATCGTAATAGGCATTGTCAGCCGTGTTGGACCCATTGTCTCTGCCCAATTTCGATCGGCCCCAGCCAGGAATCCTGTTTTGTGCAGCCCAATGACCGAGCATGGGGCTAGCGACGCCTTGTCGCTCGAGTAATTCGCCCCCGACATACCACATTCCATCGATTCGTGCTCGAAACCGTGCTCCACGAATGTTGTCCCAAATTGCATCGGGTTCCAGTCCTTGAGTTTGACCCCAGTGGGCTTGGATAACGGGGTCTACAACAACGGTATTGATTGAGTCGGAAAAGTCAAATAAATGCCTTTGCTGCAATTGTTTCCAAGCGGTTCCAATCACCGGTTCAATGGCTTCTGGATGGCGAATAGCTGGGATATTCCCGTTCTCGTCTTGTACAATTTGAGCCTGTATTTTTGGCGCAAAGCAGCATGCGCAGACAGACAGTACGACCATGCTCACCCCAAAAGAGTTACGACATGCGCGGTGCAAAGACGTTCCCCTTTTCATTGGGCTTCAAACGCATCTTGAACTTCCGCATAAACCCTTTCAATGCCTTCTTTTAACCCGATGGTAGCCTTCCACCCTAGAGCCGTCATTCGGCTCACATCCATCAGTTTTCGAGGAGTACCATCTGGCTTGGAGGTATCCCAATCTAAGGTGCCTTCATACCCGACGATGCTGCAAATCATCTCAGCGAGCTCGCGAATACTGAGGTCTTCTCCTGTTCCAATATTGACCCAGTCACTGCTATTGTAAGTGTCCATCAAATGCACGCAACCCGCTGCGAGATCATCCACGTGCAAAAACTCTCGTTTGGGGGTGCCGGTTCCCCACAAAGGCACCGATGGAGCTCCGGTTACTTTGGCAGCGTGAATTTTGCGCAACAAAGCCGGCAGCACATGGCTGGTTTCGAGGTCGTAATTATCACCCGGCCCAAACAGGTTGGTCGGCATGGCGCTGATGAAATTCGCACCGTATTGATTTCGGTAGGTTTCGCACAATTTGATTCCGGCAATCTTGGCAATTGCGTAAGGTTCGTTAGTCGGTTCCAAAGGGCCGGTGAGCAATGAATCTTCCGTCATCGGCTGGAGAGCATGCTTTGGGTAAATGCAGCTCGATCCCAGAAAAAGCAACTTGGTCACATCGTGTTTCCATGCGGAATGGATGATGTTGGCTTCGATCATGAGATTCTCATAGAGAAATTGCGCTCGGTAAAGAGTATTGGCGTGGATCCCGCCCACTTTAGCCGCTGCTAAGTATACATATTCCGGTTTTTCATGTGCGAAAAACGAATCGACAGCAGCCTGATTGATGAGGTCCAACTCTTGCCGCGTTCGCGTAACGATGTTCGTATAGCCTTTTGCTTTTAATAGCCGCAAGATGGCAGACCCGACCATGCCGCGATGACCTGCGATATAAATTTTTGCGTGCAAATCAAGAGCTAGCTTCATGCGGGTAAATTACGAACGAATGGGAAGTTAGATGGGCAGGAGATTCAGTTTTCCGACTGATGCCATTCTCGAATTCCATCGCCCACAAAAGTGAAAGCCAGCACGACACTGACGATGAGTCCTCCTGGAAGCAATGCGAGCCAGGCATGGCGACCGGTGATGAGATGGTAATGTTCCTGGACCAAATTTCCCCAGCTCGGCATGGGGATTTGCGCTCCATATCCTAAAAAACTCAATCCAGATTCGATGAGGATGGCAGCAGCGAAATTGGCGGCAGCGACAACGATCACAGGGCCTGCAGCGTTGGGCAACATGTGACGAAACATGATGCGTAAATCAGAGTATCCAAGGGATTGCGCCGCTTCGATGTATTCCTGTTCTCGCAAGGAAATGAATTGCCCTCGAACCACGCGAGCGACGTCCACCCACATGGTCAATCCGATGGCAACGAATACTTGCCAAAAGCCCTTCCCGAAAGCCAGTGTAATGGCCAATACCATCAGCAAGGTGGGCAGGGTCCAGACCACTTGAATGAGCCAACTGATCACAGCATCGACTCTCCCCCCGCGAAAACCTGCCCAAGCACCAAGAAAAATGCCGATGAGCAAGGAAATAAGGACAGCGATTGCGCCGACGCTTAAGCTAATCGCCGATCCAGCCATCAGGCGGCTTAAGTAGTCTCGTCCATAGCGGTCGGTGCCTAAAACAAAACTCTGTATCGTCCCATTGGAGTGCTCCATGTTAGTGCCTGGACTGAGCAACGCCCATTCAAGATGTTGCATGTTGGCATGGGGAGTCGAATCGGGCCGAAGAGAAGCGCCACCCACAGCAATGACAACGAGGCATGCAATCCAAAGGGCTCCAAGGGTGGCAGGTCGATGACGTAAGAAGGGTTGAATTGCTGGAAGCGCCATGTGGGCAAGTTAAATGCGCCTTCCTTTCCAAACCACTCTTCCACGTACGATTTGTACCCATGCTCCTAAAACCATAATAAGATAGCGCGGTGCGAAGGTGATGTAATCGTGTTTTCGAGCATGGATTTCGAATGCTGAATTCACCTGTTTCAACAAGCGAAAATCAAGCATCATTTTAACGGCCCATAGCGAGACTGTCGCGAGTCCCAAAGGCAGGTTGAGCAGCATAAAGCTGGCCAAAGTCCAAGCAAATAAGGTGCATTGCACCGTTCCGATCAGCACGGCAATTAAGATGGTTTCGGGGTCATTGAGGCGGGTCGTTTTGGAGGCCCATCGGCCGCGTTGCGTCCAAAGCGATTGCCAAGAAAGGGCTCCTGCAGTCAGCACCCTTGCGCGCGGGTCACCTTGCCAAACGAGGCGTCCTTTTTGTTTTCGAATGGCTTCCAACGCAAAGGTGTCATCGCCAGATGCTACCGAAGGTGTTAGAAGGTCAGAGGGGTAGGCACTCTGTTTGAACAGCAAGTTGGCTCCGCTTCCCATGGCCAGGCCTTTGGAATCTACGCCCCCTCCAATCCACACCATCATCGCCCCGTATTCCAAGGCTTGAAACCGATCCCAAGCCGAGCGGTTTGGTCCTAGAGTCACGGGGCCGATTACGGCTGTGGCTTCCTGACCAACGGCAGCTTCCAACATGGCTTGTGCCCATGTTTCGCCAAGCCGGACGTCTGCATCAAGCGTGGCAACCCATTCGGTTGTGGCTAGCGCAATACCAGCAATCAACGCGGCCTTCTTACCCGCTGCAGGACTGCTGATGCAGACGACCCCAAGATCCGCAGCGGCAATGGCTGTTCCGTCTTCGCTTCCGTCATCCACGACCAGGATTTCGACAGGGTGGGTTTGTCTCCGCAGGTCGGCAATGAGTTTGGGCAAATTGCCGACTTCGTTGCGGCAGGGGATGATTGCGGTTAACCCCGAGCGGTTCGGAACAAGAGGGGTAGCCTTTCCTTGCGGGATGAGTCTCCAACGTTTGACCCAAAGATGAACGGCTCCGGCATAAACCCCCATGATGACAATAGACAGACACCACCAACTGGAGCCTACAACCCAAATGAAGTAGGGGAATGTCGTGTTCACGAGTCCCTTTTTTGATGACGAAATGAGAGCGCAGTCCCAGCCATTGCAGGGACGCCTAGGTTGATGACCCACACAGAAAACGCGGCCAGCACAACGGCCCACCATTGACTTGAGTCCGGTTGAAAAAGCGCAATGGTCAGCGCTTCACGGGTTCCCATTTCAGAAAGTGCTGCACTTGGGATGATCATGTTGCCGAGGTAAACGAGCGGGACATACCACGCTTGTAGTCCATTCAAGGAGATTCCCCATCCGAGCAAGGCTGCAAAAAACTGTGCTGCAAAAACAAGAAACCGCAGAGCACTCCAAAGCAGCGTTTCGAGACGCAAGGCCAAGTGGACGGGTTCCGAGTGCAGAAGCGATGAGGTCAACTCAAGTCGATTCCACCCCAATGGCCACTTCCAAAGCAGGTATACGCACAAAGTCAAAAGGGACAAGCCGCTGAGAATCAGGCCAAGTTCCTGCGTCCACGCAGAGAGCATTGCGATGTGATTGGAGTCGTCGGATGTAACAACCCACCATGCGCAGGTGCCCATGAATACGGTGACCCACATTTGCGCAAAGGCACCGGTAAGGAACGCCCGTGTTCCCTGAGCGCGTTTCTCCTTCGGTAAGAGTGCCACGCGAGCAACGACATCACCAGCGCGATTTGGGGTGATGAAAGCCCATGAAGATCCAATGAGGACCTCTCGGATCGAATCAGCAAATGGCCCTGTCCGCTGAAGTAAGCGGTGCCATTTCCAGGATTCGAGGAGCCAGT
>JAPKAW010000163.1 GCA_028825055.1 Flavobacteriales bacterium
GCTGAACTCGCGCCCGCAACAATGTCCACGCTTTTGACATCCAAATCTGATGCTCCGAGAAAATTCCCCAACGAAAAATTCAATCCAGGGCTTTGGTTATCAATGCCATCAATGAGTTGCAACGATCTGACAGGAGAGGTCGAATTGAACCCCCGCGTATTGATGATCTTGAAGCCCAAACTGGCTGAAGTCACGTCAACTCCTTTTAAGTTTCCTAGACCTTCATAAAAGGACCCCGATGGCGCTTCCTTGATGGCAAGGACATCCATTGACTCGACGGTCAGCGGCGCCTGCTTCTGTTTTTCACTAATGCGTTCACCGATCACTTCGGCCGCTTCAATCAAGACTTGGTCGGGCTGCAAACGCACCTTGATTAAATCAGCAGGACCTTGCACATTGACTCGCTCAGGAGCGTAGCCAATAAAACTCACTTGTAAAACCGCAGGATAACCGGCTATTGGCAATAAAAACTGCCCATCAAAATCTGTAGTGACACCATTGTTTGTTCCTTCCAAAATCACATTTGCTGAAAAAATCGGCTCACCCGATTCTCCATCAACTACCCTTCCTCTCACCGTTGTTTGTGCAATAGCAGCTACAGAACACACTAAAAAAAAGCTTATGACAATAAGTCTCATGGTATGGTTTTTTAAAGCCACTCCGAAATAAAGCAATTAAACGCCACATCCGTAAAACGAAAAGCGATATTATTTCGAAGTAGTGTCTTCAGCTTCACCTAAAACCACAATTCGGATGCGGCCTTTAAACTCCACAACGTCACCCGGGCGTAATTTTCGCCGCTTCCGAAATTCAAGTTCACCGTTGACGCGAATCAATCCTTGAATCACATATGCCTTAGCATCACCTCCCGTAACAGCGTTTCCCGTAGCTTTCAATAATTGAAGCAAATCGATGTACGGCGTCTTCAAGGTAAATGACTCTTCCTTCCAATCGGTCATGATGTCGAGTTCAATGATGGATAACGTGCTGGGTCGGATTCATGCATGAGGACATACACCGCTTCAATAATATCTTCTTGATTGGGTTTGGCATAATAATCGCCATCGGATCCATACGGAGGCAAATGAGGTTGCGCCGAGATCGTGATCGGCGAACCGTCCAAGAGTTGCCACGCATTTTGTTGATGAAGAATCTGGTCCAATAGATATGCAGATGCTCCACCCGGAACATCTTCGTCCACAATTACCAAACGATTCGTTTTCGCCACTGAGGCACTGCAAACCCCTGTCAAATCAAATGGAAGCAGTGTTCGAGCGTCAACCAATTCAACTTCAATACCCAAGCTAGCTAGTGTATCACACGCGGAAGAGGCCAAGTGAAACGTTGACCCGTAGGAAACTAGCGTTACATCCGTACCAGGACGAACCACTTCAGCAATTCCCAAAGGGATTCGGAAATCGCCTAGGTTTTTTGGCAGCGGCTCCTTGCTGCGATACCCATTGAGGCATTCAATCACCAACGCCGGCTCTTCGGCCTCTAAAAGTGTATTGTACATACCAGCAGCTTCCGTCATATTTCGAGGAACACAAACGTGCATGCCTCGAAGCGAGTTGATGATCGCTCCCATCGGAGAACCGCTGTGCCATATTCCTTCCAAACGATGACCCCGTGTTCGGATGATGACCGGAGCTTTTTGCCCTCCGGCCGATCGGTAGCGCACAGTGGCTGCATCGTCTCGTAAGATTTGTAGCGCATAATAGATGTAATCCAAGTATTGAATTTCAGCTATGGGACGGAATCCGCGCATTGACAAACCAATCCCTTGGCCTGCGATGGTGCATTCCCGGATTCCTGTATCCGCGACACGATGTGCCCCGAATTTTTCTTGCATGCCTTCCATTACTTGATTCACCCCTCCAATCTTCCCCGTGTCTTCACCAAATGTGATCAATTCAGGTTTGCGCGCAAACAAAACTTCAAAGTTCTGCTGCAAGACTTGACGACCATCAACCCATTCTGAATGGGGATCAATTTCAACTGCTACGGGTGCGACTTCCAAAGCTGAATCCTCGCCATCGCTCAACAAGTGGTTACTGTAACGATTGAGATTGACCTCTGAATAAGCAGATGACCAGCGCTCAAGAGCCGCTCTTTCCTGCGTTTTTTGACCAATGGTTCGATACAACAATTGGCGGGCTGCCGTATGCAGTGCTGCTCGCCCGGGATGGATGATTTCTTGCAAGCTGGGGACTGTCGGGCCTTCTGGCCCTTCAACGGCCGCGATCAGCTGAAGGAGCTCCTCCATTTCAGCGTCGATAGGCACACGAAATTCAGCCCAAGCTTCTTTTTGAACTTGGCGAACTTCCTTCTTCGTTTCTTTCCGAATGCTGTCCAACTCATCGGACGTTGCGGCTCCTTCTAAGATCAAAAACAATCCAAACTGTTCGATGCAATCGTATTCCTTCGCCCAAGCCATCCGCTCTGCCGACTTGTACCGTTCATGCGAACCCGACGTGCTGTGACCCTGTGGCTGTGTGACTTCTTCTACATGCACAAGAACGGGGACATGATCCGCACGACACTGCTGTTCAGCTGCTTCATACGTGGCGACCAAAGCGGGGTAGTCCCATCCATTGACTTGGTAAATCACCATCCCATTTGTGCCCGATTGAATCTCCATACCCCGCAACGCCTCCGAGATGGATGCCTTGGTTGTTTGATATTCTTTGGGCACGCTGATGCCATAACCGTCATCCCAAACATTCATCAGCATCGGGACTTGCAAGACGCACGCCGCATTCATGGTTTCCCAAAATGGACCTTCCGAGGTGCTGGCATCCCCAATTGTTCCAACGGCGATTTCATTGCCTCCTTGGGTGAACTTAGATTTCAATTTCGCGACTTCTGGCAAGGAACGGTATAGCTTTGAAGCCTGCGCCAGGCCAAGCAAACGAGGCATTTGCCCAGCCGTTGGACTGATATCAGCCGAGCTATTGAACTGAGCCGTTTGATCCATCCACGATCCATCATCATTCAAGAACCGGGTAGCAAAATGCCCTCCCATTTGGCGTCCAGCGGATGAAGGCTCATGCGATGGATTGGTGTCCGCATACAACGCCGCAAAGAATTGTTTGACGGTCAACAACCCTTGTGCCATCATCAAAGTCTGATCACGGTAATACCCCGAACGCCAATCTCCTGGCTTCAGCACTTTCGACAAGGCAATCTGTGCCAACTCCTTGCCGTCACCGAATATTCCGAATTTCGCTTTGCCTCCAAGCACCTCCTTTCTGCCCAATAGCGACGCTTCACGACTCATGCAAGCCAAACGATAATCCGCTAGCAATTGCTGCCGAAAGTCAGCGGCCGTAACCTTGATATCTACCATTGAAGTGGGTGAGTCCGGGCTATTCATGGCGCGAATTTACAACGCCTAAGGCCGTTGGCCTCTTTGAAACTGAATCAGGCACCGATCTGCTCGGCATAGGCGACTGCTATCGCCGCGCCCAAACGGGCATTATTGGCAACCAACGCACGGTTGGCGGCCAAACTTTCTCCTCCCGTTGCCTTGGCCACTTGCTGCAACAAAAATGGAGTAACATCCTTGCCATTCACTCCCTGTTTTTCCGCCAAAATAAGGGCTGCTTCCGTTGCTTGTTGAATGGCGTTGGAATCAGCCGCATGCTCCACGGGAACCGGATTGGCGACAAGAATAGCCCCCTCCAAACCCAACGTCCACTTCGCCTCCATCGCACACGCTATAGTCATCGGGTCGTCAGCACGATGGACCAATGGCAAACCACTTGATGGTACAAAAAAAGCAGGAAAAAAATCCGTCTTGTACCCGAGAACTGTAACCCCTCTAGTTTCCAAAGATTCCAATGTTTTTGGAAGGTCCAAAATGGACTTTGCCCCAGCGCTAACAACCGCCACACGTGCGCGGGCGAGCTCTGGCAGATCGGCAGAAACATCCCAAGAGTCCTGAACGCCGCGGTGAACGCCACCAATCCCCCCTGTAACAAAAACGCGAATCCCCGCCAAATCAGCACCAATCAGGGTACCCGAAACTGTTGTGGCCCCCAATTTCCCCGAGGATAACACCATAGGCAGGTCACGTCGAGACACTTTGATGACATCCGGTTCTGTAGCCAGTCGGTATAGCATGTCCTCATCGCAACCAACTTGAATGCGACCGTTCATGACGGCAATGGTTGCAGGCACCGCTCCTCCATCGCGAATGATGGACTCCAAGTGCTTGGCTGTTTCCAAATTTTGAGGATATGGCATGCCATGGGCCACGATTGTCGATTCCAACGCAACAACAGGCCGGCCTGAAGCCAAGGCTTCTTGAACCTCTTCCGAAATCTTCAAGCGGCCATTCACCATACTGTAGCAGAGTCCATGGCTTTCCAAACAGCGTCTTTGAGTTCGACAACCCCCATTTGGGCTAAACTCGAAAAATAGAGATGCTCCAAATTGCCCAACTCCGCGCTGATTCCCATCCTCAACTCGTCATCCAGTAAATCACACTTTGAAATACCTAAAACGCGCTTCTTCTTCAGCAAGTCTGGGTTGTACTTCTCCAACTCATTGAGCAACGTATTGTACTCAGTTGCGATATCATCACTGTCAGCCGGCACGAGAAAAAGCAACACCGGGTTTCGCTCGATGTGACGTAAAAAACGAAGCCCCAGACCTTTCCCTTCACTCGCTCCTTCAATAATACCCGGGATATCAGCCATCACAAAGGACCGGTCATCACGGTATGCCACCATCCCCAAATTGGGTTTTAAAGTGGTAAACGGATAATCTGCAATTTCAGGTTTCGCAGCGCTGATGACTGAGAGTAGCGTGGATTTCCC
>JAPKAW010000164.1 GCA_028825055.1 Flavobacteriales bacterium
TGATCGCACCATTCAAATCGAATGTCCTCGTACGTCTTAATTGTGGTCCAAGTTCGTTGACTCATATTCGTGTGGGATGTGTTTCTTAACCCGTTTGCATTTCCTTCCGCAATGCTTCCTGCAATTCTTGGAAACATCGAGAGGACGTCACACCGGGCGTCTGAATTTCTAACAATGCAGGAGCTTTGTTGTTGCTCCATGCATCAAAAACATTTTCAAGTTCAGTGGCATCATTGGCTCGGAAATAGGCCAGCCCTGCCAGCGCTGCTGAGGATGCCGCATCCTTTAGGAACGGAACCTCAAAATGAGATTCAAGCATGCCGACCTCCTTCGGTCCATTCAACCAATGAAAGATATTTCCTCCTCCATTGTTGATGACAATTACCTTCAAATTTAATGGCACCGGCTTGACCATAAGACCATTCAAATCATAGAGCCAAGCAGAATCTCCCGTAATGAGGACTACTTCTTCGTCGGGGTGCATCCGGGCATCTCCGACGGCAGTTGACAAACAGCCATCAATCCCAGCAACACCTCTATTGGCATGCAAACGTCCAGCGTTCCAAGGAAACCACTGAGCATACCGCGCAGACGTGGAGTTCGCAAAGTGAAGCGCGCCCAGAGGACGCGGCGCACCGAGTGCGCTTGAGAGCTTCGAAAAAGCAGCCCAATCGCACCAGGGCATCTCGAACAATGCCAAAACTCGTTTCTCCGCAACGTGAATTCGGTCCATGAGGACATTCCATCCAGCGGCAAACGCATTGTATTCTGGCAACGAGTCCAGCAAAAGCATCATCCCTTCCGGCGCTGGCACCTTCCACTGTTGAACGCCCTGACCAAACAAATCCCACCCCTCACCATCCGATCCAATATGCCAGTGATCAGCATGGAATGACGCCAATTTTTCCCGCAGCACTTTGCTCATTGGAGGCAGCCCCGCACTGATGATACAGTGCGGCTTCAATTCTTCTAAATCCACACCAGATAGCCCCGCTAATACACGTTCGGCAGATCCGTCGAGATCTTCACCTCGCACCTGACTAAAAACATCTACAAGCGTCGCCACCTTCGTCGAAATCACTGAAGACAATGCAGCCCAAGTCGAATCAGGAGCATGGGATCCTAGCAACACCAAAACGCGGGGATCATGCGTGCATAAATGATCCAGCAGGTCTTCGGGAATGGTGATTTCTTCCGGCAGGACGGCTGGCTCTGCATCAGCTTCATCCCTCCTGTTATCCCATTCTCGAAGCTCATACAAAGGCTCTTCAAAAGGGATGTTGATGTGAACAGGTCCGCAGGAAGCGGCATTCCATGCTTCCTTTGAGTGGGAGCGCAAAACCGATTCGCTCATCATCGTTTCGTCGAGTTCCCCTTCCCAAAGAGCATGTGCTTGAAAAAGATGCTGTTGACGAACGACTTGACCCAGGCCTTCATTTCTGCGGCCAACAGGGCGATCCGCTGTGATACTAATCAGAGGTGTTCTTTGGAAATGCGCTTCTGCAATGGCCGGTCCATGATTGACCGCAGCCGTTCCCGATGTTGAAATGACCACTGCTGGAATTCGATTACTTAATCCCATGCCCAAAGCCATGTATCCTGCAGAGCGTTCATCCAATGCGATAGTCACCCGCAATAGCGCATGAGCTTCTGCGGCAATTACCAACGGTGCGTGTCTTGAACCAGGGGAAACGACAACGTCTCGCAATCCACAAGAAGCCAGAGCGTCCAGGACATGAAATGCTCCGGGATGGCTAGACGATTTCATGGGGTAAAGTTACGGCCTTGCGGCCTGCTCATCCACGAGAAAGTTAACGAATGGACTGAAGCTTCATTACGGTTTCTTCCCATTCCGCTATTGCATTGGAACCGGAAACAATTCCACCACCGGCATAAAACCGTGCTCCGTCTGCAAACCACTGCATACAGCGCAAATTGACATAGTAAGTTGATTGATCCCCGGTTGACCAGCCAAGGTAACCAGCATAGTATCCTCGGGACTGCCCCTCATGCACAGCGATGAACTCAAGCGCACTCTCACGCGGTTCGCCTCCGACAGCCGGCGTCGGATGCAAAGCCTCAAGCCATTGATCTACAGCGGCATCGGAATCAAACTGAATCCGAGATTGCAAGTGGACAAACGGACCGTAAGCACAGTCCTTCGCTGAATCGATGACGACATTTTCAGCATGCTGAATCTGCAATTGACTTGCGATAAACGCTGTCACCAAAGCCTGTTCTCGAATTTCTTTTGCTGTCCAATCACTGTGTATCGCATGGCGTGTACCCGCCAACGAAACCGTTTCAAAATGATGGCCCTGTTGGCTCAATAACAACTCAGGCGTCGCTCCTAACCAAACTCCCGCTTCTGCGATGTTCAAGAGATAGACCAATGCATTGGGGTGTTCCACGCACTTGCGGGTAAACACGCTTTCGGGATCTCCCGTTTCATCCCACCAGTCCGAACGACTCAACACAACCTTTTGCAGCTCCGTGTGTGCAATTGAATCCAAAGCCAAGTGAATCGTCTCCAAGTAATCAGATTGCGAGACAACCGAATGGTCCTTGGACGATGGCAATGAAATAGTTCCTGGAGCAGGCGCTGGACACCGCTCAACGCGGCCTCGAACGCTACATCGCGGATGGTTTTCGGAGGAAACAAACGGCGCTAGATGAAAAACAGTAGCTCCCGAAGCATCCGGAATCAAGGTCCATATCTCATCGGAGTCTGCGCCGGGATTTCTCCACCAAAGATTAAATTCAGGCATGGGACTTTGTTTCAGATCCCGAAACGATCATCACCGTTAAGCGGCTGGTGCAAACCAGCCGATCCTTGTCATCTACAATCGTGATGTTCCAAACATGAAGCTTCCCGCCTTTGTGCTGCAACACCGCTTCTCCATGGACCCAGCCTGAACGCACACCGCGAACATGGTTCGCGTTGACCTCTATCCCAACGGCTTGCTTACCCTCTGGAGCAACCAAAAAATGGGACCCCACAGACCCCAACGTTTCAGCGAGTACGACACTTGCGCCGCCGTGAAGCAACCCATAAGGCTGGTGCGTCCTGCTATCAACCGGCATGCGCCCCGTCACCCGATCTGTCTTTACTTCCAACACTTCAATGCCCAAGGCATCTCCGATGTTGGGTTTCATGCTCTTTTTATCCATGGCCATTCCCAAATATTTTCGTCCGAAATTTACCACATGCAGGAGCAGCCTCCACTTCAACCGCGTATCCTTCTTGCCGAAGACGACCTGGCTTTGCGTCGCATGCTCAAATTAAACTTTGAAAAAGAAGGGTGGTTTGTCTTGGAAGCGTCCAACGGCGAGGACTCTCTGCGCTTAGCTCGCCAAAACCGCGTCGACGTGGCGGTGTTGGATGTGATGATGCCAAAGCTGGATGGGCTCTCCGTTTGCAAGTCACTGCGACTTGAAGGGATGGAGCTTCCAATCTTGTTTTTGACCGCAAAAAATCAAATTGAAGACCGCGTAGAAGGCCTTCGAATTGGAGGGGATGATTACCTAGGCAAGCCCTTTCACTTGGAAGAACTCCTTTTGCGCGTGCGGAAACTCATCCGTTTGGGGCAGGGTAAAGGTCGAAGTATCGCTTCAATACGTATAGATTTTCACGCCAACTGCTGGATTGATTTCTCCACATACACCATCAAGACACAGGCCGGTGAAGAACGTTCCATTTCAAAAAGAGAAGCGCTCCTTCTGCGCCTATTGGCATCAAAGTCAGGCGAAGTCGTGAGCCGTGAAGAAATCTTGGAAGTTGTTTGGGGCTATAGCGCATTCCCGAGTACACGAACGATTGACAACTACATCCTCGCCTTCCGCAAGTACTTTGAACCAGACCCGAAAAACCCAAAATTTTTCCTCTCAGTCCGTGGAGTTGGATACCGGTTTGACTCCGTTTTAAAATAAAAAATTAAAGGAATAAAGGCAACCCTCCCTTTACTCATCCGTCTATGAGTCAAACACGGTCTGAGAATACTGTGTTGGTTTCAATTTCTTGCAGGTTATTGAGGAGAGACCCAAAGGGGTCTCTCTTCTTTTTGCTGTTATTTTTTACTCGTAAATAGCACGCAAATATCACTGCATCTTCACGTAGACAACTGCTTTCGTCTCAAAAAAAGACTGAGGAAACCACTGCGAAACCTGGATGACTTCGGTGGATTGAGAAACTTCTGCTAGCTCCTCTTCAAGATCGCCACCTTTCAAATAAAGAATTCCATTGGGCCACGCATTGATGGTCCGGCGATCAAATCGATTTTGCACCCAAGGCACAAAGCCATTCAATCGCTTTACTGCACGACTCACCACAAAATCAAATCGCTGTCCCTTTAGTTCCTCCGCTCTTCCGTGCACAGCAGACACATTCTTCAGTTGCATAGCATCGACGATAGCTTGGACTACTTTGACTTTCTTCTTGATGCCATCGCAGAGCACGAATTCCACATCGGGACACGCAATCGCTAAAGGAATACCAGGAAAACCTCCTCCAGTGCCCACGTCCAACACCCGAGATCCAGGGGCAAACGGCATGGCTCGAAAAATCGCCAAACTGTGCAACACGTGGCGCTCATCAAAAGCTTCCATATCCTTTCGCGACACAACGTTAATTGCCGCGTTCCATTCCTCATACAAGGGCTTCAACGCGCGCAATTGATCTGCTGCTCCTGGAGGTAATCCAGGCAGCAAGGCTTCGTAATCCATCATGTTATTTTGGTGTCAAATGGTCTCGCGTACCTCCTTCATCACCTGGAACAAAATGTCCCGAGCACGAAACAACTGCGCCTTGAC
>JAPKAW010000165.1 GCA_028825055.1 Flavobacteriales bacterium
AACGCCAGCAGGCGCTCGTGTATTGTCTCAATCAAGCTGGATTGAGCGGAAGGGATATCATGTATGATCAAAACAACCGCTACAATTTGCGTGTGCGGCATTTATTGGAATCTATCTATACCGGTTTTGAAGGAGATCGAACGACCAACGGTTGGGTGCGTTTCGGGACGTATTTAAAGCGGATTTGGTTCTCGAATGGAATCCACCACCACTATTCGAACACCAAGATTCAACCTGATTTTTCTGAAGGCTACTTCGATGAATTACTCGCAGCGACAAATCAAACGGTAACGGATGAGGTGCGTGCGGTCATTTTTAACCCTGAAGTTGAAGCTAAAAAAGTGGAGCAGGACGGAACCAAAGGATTGGTTGAAAATTCGGCTGTGAACTTTTATGGTCCAGATGTGACAACGGATGAAGCCGTTGCTTTTTATGAAAGCTTGGTCGATGGATCGACACGAACGCCGGTGGAGTACAGCTTGAATTCGCGCCTTGTTCGCAATGCAGCGGGAGAAATTGAAGAGCAGACGTATAAGATCGGAGGGCTATACTCTGAGGCCATTGAGCAAATCGTTTTTTGGTTGAACCAGGCAGCACTATACGCTGAAAATGACAAGCAGGCTGCAGCTTTGAGAAATTTGATTGCGTACTATGAGACTGGTGATTTGGTGAAATGGCAGCTCTATAACATCAATTGGGTGCAGGATACCGAAGGAGACGTGGATTACATCAATGGTTTCATTGAAGTGTACAATGATCCGTTGGGTTACACGGGAAGTTATGAGACGGTGGTTCAAATCAAGGACTTTGATGCCAGTGAGCGCATGAAGGTGTTGATGGACAATGCCCAATGGTTTGAGGACAACATGCCCTTCCTTCCAGAGCACAAAAAAGACGAGGTCGTGGGCATTACTTATAACGTGGTGAACGTGGCTGGGGAGGCTGGTGATGCGTCACCGAGCACGCCAATAGGTGTGAACCTTCCAAATTCCAATTGGATTCGTGTCATCCACGGATCGAAGTCAGTGAGTTTGGGGAACATTGTCCAAGCATATGATCAAGCCGGAGGCGGCGGGATGTTGAGTGAATTTGCCCATGATGAGCAGGAGGTTGCAATGGCTGAAAAGCACAGTTCGCTTGCTGGGAAGCTTCACACCGCAATGCATGAGGTCATTGGCCATGCTTCTGGAAAGTTGGAGGAAGGCATTGGCGAGCCCAAGCAAACGATCAAGGAATACAGCTCAACACTGGAAGAAGGTCGGGCTGATTTGGTGGCGTTGTACTTCATGCTCGATGAGAAAACGGTGGAGTTGGGACTCATGGAATCATTGGAAACGGGACGAGCTGAATACGATAGCTACATCCGCAACGGCATGATGCTTCAATTGCGTCGGTTGGAGTTGGGTGCCAACATCGAAGAAGCCCACATGCGCAACCGTGCTTGGATTAGCCATTGGTGTTTTGAGCGCGGTGCTGAGGCCGGAATCATTGAAAAAGTGGTCCGTGATGGAAACACATACTTGGATGTCAAGGATTACGAAGGACTTCGTGGTTTGTTTGGCGACTTGCTTCAAGAGGTTCAACGCATTAAGTCGCAGGGAGATTATGATGCAGCCAAAGCCCTAGTTGAAGGCTATGGTGTAAAAGCAGACCCGGCCATTCACCAGGAAGTGTTGGAGCGTTCTGAAAAGTTGGGCATTGCTCCTTACGGCGGATTCATTAATCCAGAAATGGAAGCGGTGTACGTTGAAGAAGGTGTGATTGCGGAAGTTAACGTAACGTTCCCGGACAATTTTACGGAGCAAATGTTGCGCTACAGTAAGGCCTACGGCTTCTTGCCATTGAACAATGAGTTTGTTGCGAATTAATTTTGAAGAATGCGCAACTTATTGACTGTGAATTCGGTTGTTCCTGTATACCTGAAGAATGCCATCATGTTGAAACAACTTTACTCTCTTTCTCTTCTTTGCGCAGGGCTATGCTCAAGCGCTCTTTTGTTTGGCCAAAGCCCCTTCCCATGTGAATTGTCTGGCGGTGAAGGTGAGCCAGCAACAGGAGGGCCGTCCGATATTCAGTCGGGTCAGTACCATGACAACGGTGCGTATTTCAATCTCTTGGATTTCTATGAACCTGTGACCATCGTTTCAGCGAAAGTGTTTGCCAACGGAGGTGGTCCACGATCGTTGGCGGTGTTTTCTATGGGCGGGGACGTTCAGCAGACGTTGGTTGTGGATATTCCTGATGGCGAAAGCATTGTGGAGTTGGGTTGGGAGGTTGGTCCGGGAACGATCGGTCTAGGAAGCATTTCCAATAACCCACAACTCTGGCGCGATGATCTGAACAGTGATATCAACTTTCCTTATGCAATTGGAGATTATGGTGCCATTACGGGTACCAATATTCAAGGGGATAATGAGTTCAACTACTACTATTTTTTCTATGATATTGTTGTTGAACCTCAGGGTCCAACCGTGAATTCAGGGGGCTATCCTTGTTTCAACGTTGAGCTCTTAGACGTTGAATCCTTGGCCAATTTAGGTGGTGGAGATAACGGCAATGATTGCTGGGGTTGGTCTGACCCGGAAACGGGAAGAGAGATTGCCATCTTTGGTCGATCTAATGGAACTGCATTTATTGATGTGACCAATCCAACAGAGATGAAGTACTTCGCTAATCTGCCCACTGCGACCAACGCAAGTTTGTGGCGAGACATCAAAGTGAATGGAAACCATGCTTACATCGTTTCAGAGGCAGGAGGACACGGCATGCAGGTCATCGATTTGATGGCGCTCTTGGATTTGCCGTTGGATGAGGTGACTCTTTTGTCTCCCGACGCATACTATGATGGATTTGGCAATGCGCACAACATCATGATCAATGAGGATACGGACTTCGCCTATGCGATCGGTACCAATACGTTTAACGGAGGTATGCACATCATGGACATTTCGAGCCCCTTGCAGCCTGTCTTGGTCGGTGCATATGATGGTGCCTATTCGCATGACATCCATCCGGTGCTATACAACGGTCCGGATCAGGATTATGCCGGACGTGAAGTCGTCTTCTGTTTCAACGGTTCAGCAGGAATCGCCATTGTAGATGTCGAAGACAAAGGAGACACGCAGTTGATTTCACAACTGTCTTATGCGCAGTCAGGTTACACGCACCAAGGATGGGTGAGTGAGGACCAACGATTATGTTTCTTCAATGATGAGTTGGATGAGATGGACTTCGGCAATAACACGCGAACGTACATCATGGACATTGCGGACCTCGATGCACCTTCGATTATTGGGTTCTTCGATGCTCCAAGTGAGGCGATTGACCACAATCTATATGTGATTGGAGATAAGATTTATCAATCCAATTATTTAAGTGGACTTCGAATCTTGGACAATAGTTCTGCTGCTTCTGGTACGATGGAATTGGTGGGGTATTTTGATACCAACCCGGAGTCAGATGCCCCGTCATTTGATGGCACGTGGAGTAATTACCCATATTTTAGTAGTGGAAACATTGGAGTGAGTACCATGTCTCACTTCTTCATGTTACAGCCTGGAGCTAACATCGCACCTGAGACTGTTTCAGTTCCTGTGGTAACACCGGATGTTTCCTTTAAGGTATTCCCAAATCCAGCAAGTGATTTCTTGGTGATTGACGGATTTCACGGCCAATCAGCCTTGGAGTTGTATGATTTACAAGGCAAGATGGTGAAGCGCTGGAATGAACTGCCTGTATTGCCCGGATTGCACATCGACGTGGCCAATGTCCCGAATGGTGTGTATTCTTTGCGTTTGGTATCAACAGGGAAGACCACCAAATTGGTCATTCAGTAAGGCTCTTTTTGTAAAATAAAGCGACTTGATTACGGTCGTCTTGGACGCAGCATAGCGTGCAGGGCGACCGTTTCTTTTGCTTCAACAACATCGTGAACACGAAGCAAATGTGCCCCTCCCTCGAGAGCCCAAGCATGCAGCGCTGTTGTTCCATTCAATGCAGATTCGGGAGTGCCATTGAGAGCTTTCCAGATCATTGACTTCCGACTGACTCCAGCCATAACAGGAACGTTTAACGCATGGAAGGCGTTCAGGCCTGCAAGCAGCGCGTAGTTGTGCTCCAATGTTTTTCCAAACCCGAACCCGACGTCGACAATGACATCGCGGACTCCTTCGCTGAGAGCCGCTTTAGTACGCTTTTCAAGCCAGTAATAGACGTCGTCGACCACACTTCTGTAATGTGGTTCATGTTGCATAGTTTCAGGTGTTCCCTGCATGTGCATTAAGACCAAAGGGGCCTCATTTTCAGCAACGACCGCAAACATGGATGAATCCATCGTCCCTGAACTGACATCATTGATCATGGCAGCGCCGGCTTGCAGGGCTCGATGTGCAACCTCAGCATGAAAGGTGTCAACGGAAATCCACGTATCGGGTCTGTGCAACAAGATTTCTTGAATGACTCCACCGATGCGATTCCATTCTTCTTCAACACCAACGTGAGATGCGCCTGGCCTTGTGGATTGACCTCCAATATCCAAAATATGGGCTCCGTGGTCGAGCAAGTCATAGCCTTGTTTTGCTGCAGCTTGAATGGTCGTAAATCGGCCTCCATCAAAAAAGGAATCGGGCGTACAATTCAAAATCGCCATTATTTTCGGGGCGTCAAGAACCAGGTTGCGGCCTTTGGATGTCAAGTGGCGGGAAATGAAGGGAGCTTTGTTCATGATGTTGGCCTGTATGCCATCCATTCGTTCGTTGTATCTTTCCGCAAGTTATTCCAAGAGCCAGTG
>JAPKAW010000166.1 GCA_028825055.1 Flavobacteriales bacterium
TGGTTCGAATGGCCCAACATTGGTCATTGCGTTATCCAATGGTGGACGGGCAAGGCAACTTCGGTTCCATCGACGGTGACAATCCGGCTGCTATGCGTTATACAGAGGCACGCTTGCGCAAAGTAGCCGAAGAGATGCTCGGCGATTTGGAAAAGGAAACTGTTGATTTCAGGCCGAATTTTGACGAGAGTCTCCAAGAGCCCACGGTTCTTCCTGCGAAACTTCCCAACCTTCTAGTCAACGGTGCATCCGGAATTGCTGTTGGCATGGCCACGAACATGCCTCCACACAACTTGACGGAAGTGATTGATGGCACCATCGCGTACATACAGGACAACGACATCACAATCGAGGGTTTGATGGAGTATGTCAAAGCTCCAGACTTCCCAACCGGCGGCATCATTCACGGTGTAGAAGGAGTGAACGAGGCGTTCCATACAGGAAGAGGACGCATCGTTGTTCGCGGAAAGGCCCGAATCGAGGAAACCAAGTCAGGACGCGAGGTGATCATTGTAGAGGAAATCCCTTACATGGTTAACAAAGCGGAAATGGTTCGCAAAACGGCCGAATTGGTCAACGAAAAACGTATCGAGGGTATCTCTGAAATCCGTGATGAATCTGACCGGAAGGGGATGCGAGTGGTCTATGAGATCAAACGAGATGCCATGGCTACCGTTGTCTTAAATAAACTTTACAAATACACCGCCCTACAAAGCTCATTCTCAGTAAATAACATCTGCCTTGTGCACGGACGCCCGCAGCTGTTGAATTTGAAAGGGCTTATCTCAAACTTCGTTGACCACCGTCACGACGTGGTGACACGTCGAACGCAGTTTGAATTGCGTAAAGCGCAGGAGCGAGCGCACATTCTTCAGGGACTCATTATTGCGCTTGAAATCCTCGATGAAGTTATTAAGCTTATTCGCGCTAGTGCGAATCCGGAAGAAGCTCGCAACGGGCTGATCGAGCGATTTGAATTATCCGAGCTGCAAGCAAGAGCCATTCTTGACATGCGTTTGCAGAAACTCACAGGACTGGAGCGGGATAAATTGCGTGCAGAATTTGACGAGTTGATGGCAACGATCGCTGATCTCGAGGACATCCTTGCTCGTTTTGAAAGACGCATGGAGATTGTCACAGCCGAGCTGCTTGACATCAAGGAGCGCTTTGGCGATGAACGCAGAAGCCTCATTGAGTTTAGCAGTGCAGATGTGAGCATGGAGGATTTAATAGCCGATGAACAAGTGGTCATCAGCATCAGCCATGCGGGATACATCAAACGAACGCGACTGTCTGACTACCGTTCTCAAAGCAGGGGTGGTGTTGGTTCGAAAGGGGCGACGACACGAGATGAAGATTTCGTCGAGCACATTTTTACTGCAACGAACCACAACTGGCTTTTGATTTTCACGGCCAATGGCAAATGCTTCTGGATGAGAATCTATGAGGTGCCAGAGGGTTCGAAAGTATCGAAGGGCCGCGCCATTCAGAATTTAATCCACATCGAATCTGATGATAAGGTATTGGCTTACATACCTGTATCTGATTTGAAAGATCCTGAATACGTGAAAGACAACTTTGTCGTTTTGGCAACGCGTCAAGGGTTGATCAAGAAGACAACTTTGGAAGCATACTCACGACCACGTACGAATGGAATTAACGCCATTACCATTCGTGAAGGGGATGAATTACTCACAGCGCGCTTAACCAATGGTGACAATGAAATCATTATTGGGTTGAAGTCTGGAAAAGCCATTCGTTTCCACGAAAGTAAAACAAGGGCAGTTGGACGGACGGCTATGGGAGTGAAGGGAGTGACTTTAGGTGGGCCAGACGATGAAGTAATCGGCATGGTATGCGTAAGATCCGCAGATTCAGACATTTTGGTGGTTTCTTCGAAAGGATATGGAAAGCGATCTGCCGTTGAAGACTACCGAATAACCAACCGAGGAGGGAAGGGAGTCAAAACGATCAGTGTCACAGAAAAAACAGGTGAATTGATTAGCATCTTGAACGTAACGGATGAAGAGGATTTGATGATCATCAACAAGTCTGGCATCACGATTCGAACGGGAGTTGAAGAATTACGCGTAATGGGAAGGGCAACTCAAGGAGTCCGACTCATTTCACTTAGAGGAAATGACCAAATCGCTTCTGTTTGCCGAGTCCCAAAAAGCGACGAAGAAGAATTGGATGAAGATGCGGATGACATCGTGAAAGACGAGTCATCTGACAACCTAACATCACCTGAAGCACCTGAAGCATAAATCAACTTTGGCACTATTTTGGTTAGACTTATTAAAGCACCATTCAAAGCCGGCAAGCAACATCATTCGATTCATGAAGAACGCAATCACTTTTTTATTTCTACTTACTGCGGGCAGTATGCTCGCGCAAAAGCAAGTTGTATCGGCATTTAATGCCAACAAAACAGGCGATTACCAATCCGCTGCAGTTTACATCGATGAAGCCATCACCATTGAGAAGGCTGCCCTTAAGGACAAAACGTGGCGCTATCGTGGAGAGATCTACCTAAATATCGCTCAAGACAGTGCGTTGTCATTGGCTTACCCTCAAGCTCTTTGGACTGCGCGTGATTCGTATGTCAAGGCACAGGAGTTGGATGTTAAGGAGTCCTATAAACGAGAAATCATCATAGGTCTCGGTTTAGTGCAAACCACAGCGGGAAATCAAGGGATTTCAGATTATTCTAACGAGTCATTTGGACCGGCCGCTAGAAAATTCGATTTGGGTGCCGAAGTCGCAGGGATGTTTGATGTGCTTGACACCATGGCCATTTTCAACGCGGCACTCTGTTATGAGAAGTCAAATGAAATTGACATCGCGGTAGCAAGGTATAAAACATGCGGTGCCAGCGGCTATCAAGTACCAAATGTGTATCTATTTGCAGCGAATATTTTACGTGAGGCAGGCCGCACGGAAGATGCCCTTAAGGAGTTGCAAGCTGCACGTGTGCAGTTTCCTCGTGAGCAAAGCTTAATCATTGAGGAACTCAACATTTATTTGGAGTCTCAAGATTACGAGCGAGCTGAGAATAACTTAAAATTGGCTGCAGAAGGGGACCCTAACAACGAAATCTTATGGTTTAGTTTGGGCAGTGTCTATGACAATCTGGATAAAACCGATCAGGCTGCCGACGCCTATCTAAAAGCCATTTCTATCAAAAGCGACTATTTTGACGCTAATTACAATTTGGGTGCTATGTACTTCAACCAGGCTGTTGAAGGCATCAATGCTGCCAATGACCTATGGAAGCCGCGCATGTCGAAGGCAGAGACTGCGAATCAGATTGCGATTGAAGAGTCCGCGAAGGACAAGTTTTTATCGGGACGGCCATATTTGGAAGCGGCGCATTTGTCCAATCCAGAGGACTTGGATACTGTTAGATCGCTACGCGATATTTATGCACGAACAGGTCAAGACGATATGATGTTGAAGATGACATCTTTACTAAAGTAGTTGCCTTCATCGATTGCAGAATAGAAAAGGGAGCTCATGGCTCCTTTTTTTATGTTTCTGATTATCATTTAACATAATAACTATTATCATTCAGAAGGGGGACGAATTTTCACTGTCAATCTTTGATGCGATTAATCGCTAACAAGCGTAGCAACCATTTCGGCAACGGTTTTTCCTTAGCACGTTTCCGGACATCGACGTACCATCCGATTTTTTGGACAATCGGGATTCTATGGGTCTCCACAAATTCAATCAATGTTCCATCGGGGTCCTCGATGTAACTGAATTGACCGCTTGCCTCACCCATATCAAAGCTATTGCTGCTATCCACCGTAAAGGGATATCCCGCTGCTGTTAACTCCAGCTCTAATTCCTTCATGTTTCGGACATCAAAACACAGGTGAATAAACCCAAGGTCACCCCAAAACCGTTCTGAATAAATCGCCTTAGGCTCGCGGTCTAAAGCTTGTACCAATTCCAATTCTCCCGAACCTAGCAATTCGCTGAATGGCCCCTTTGAAGGCTCTGACCTTTTTAAAATTACTCTGCGATATCGTTCCGTGCCTCCTGGCAGTTCACTCCATTCCTCAAAGACCTTGGAGTCGTCTTGGACAACATGGTCGTATCCTAACACACCGCCGTACAATTTGATTGCCCGATCGATATCGCTAACGCCAATTACCGCCCCCCCTACTCCTCCACCATAGTCTGAGGGACCGAACCACTCCTTGCTTTCCACCACTTCAAACCAAAAGCCATGCGGGTCATCCATGTAATAGTGTGAAGAACCATCACTGCGTTGCTTCACTTGTCTCTTCACATCCAATCCTCGTGCCTTTTGCATTTTCAGCATGGCCTTGGCATCCTGACATTTCACCTTCAATACAAAGACTCCCGTATCTCCAAGTTTTGGGATAAAGGAAGCCGGTTGAGGTGTTCTACTTGTGAATTGCCAAATTTCAAGTCCACCTCCACCCGCCATATGAAGAGCAAGCGCAGCATGACGTTCATGCACCTCATCTCCCGTGTAACGCTTCATTAAAGTCGCTTCTGCTCGTTCCTCAAACATCCGAACATCTATGCCAAAGGCCTTTCTGTACCAGTCCCAGGCCTGATGTACATCCGGGACACCAATTCCAACTTGCTGAATACCACTGATCAATTTCCCCATCTGCAATGTTGTTTCATTCCTAACAATATATATATCTCCCCAAACATACATAAAAGGAAGATTTTATCTAAATTTGCAGACTGTTTGGAGGTTTGGCAGAGTTGGTCGATCGCACCGG
>JAPKAW010000167.1 GCA_028825055.1 Flavobacteriales bacterium
TCCCATACAAGTTGTTAGGAATGTTGACTTTTTCTGACTTCATCCCCTCCGCAAACAAATCAAGAAGCGACTCCGTGCCTGCAAACCAATTTTCAGAAAACTCCTCCAACTGGCCAAAGCTTTTCAGTTTTTTTAGGCTTGAATTTTCGAAACTACTATTGGGCACCAAATTGTCTTCCTGTGCAGTCAGTGTGGCTCCGAATAAAGCGGTCACAAACAAGGCTACCATTCCTGCGCTTGTCGCGCGCAAATTCATCTCGTATATCATGATGTTCATTCCTAGGTTAAGCTGATTTTTGGACAGTATCCACGAACACTTTTACATGTTCAGGGTTGACATCCGGGTAAACTCCGTGGCCCAAGTTAGCGATGTGGCGCCGTGTCCCAAAATTTGAAAGCATCTCCTGCGTTTTTTTTCGGATCACCTCAGGAGAAGCATACAAAACTGAAGGGTCTAAATTGCCTTGTAGCGTTTTCTCATCCCCAACCAATTGACGCGCCTTTTGCGGGTCTGTTTGCCAATCCAAGCCCAACGCTTGGCAAGACAAGTCGGCTAGTTGCGGCAACAAATGCGCTCCGCCTTTGGCAAACACAGTAACGGGGACCAGTGGACTCAGTGCTTCACACATCCGTTGCAAACGAGGCATCATAAACTCTGCATAAAGTCCATCACTGAGCACACCGGCCCAACTGTCAAATATTTGCACCAAATCAGCTCCTGCTTTCACTTGGGCTTGCAAATAAGCAATGGATACTTCGGTAATGGAATCAAGTAAGGAATGAGCAAAAGCCGGTTGCTCCCATAACAAACGTCGGGGCAGCGCCCAGTCTTTCGACCCCTTGCCTTCTACCATGTAACAAAAAATCGTCCACGGCGCACCGCAAAATCCAATCAAAGGAACCCGGCCAGCCAGGTCTCGTTTGGTCTGTCGAATGGCATCTAGGACATAGGACAAATGCACTTCAGGATCCACATTGGACCTAAGCCGTTTCAAATCGTGAACCGTCCGCACCACCTCTGGAAACCGAGGACCGACTTTTTCAACCAACTCATACGGCAGGCCCATGGCTTCCGGAATTACCAGGATGTCTGAAAATATAATAGCGGCGTCTACTCCGAGAATATCAACAGGTTGTATGGTGACTTCGCTAGCATGAACTGGCGACTCGACCAAGTCCTTAATCCCACCCATTTTGGCCCTTACAGCCATGTATTCCGGTAAAATTCGTCCGGCTTGACGCATCAACCACACAGGAGGACGCTCTACAACTTCTCCTCTAGCTGCTCTCAAAAGTAGGTCGTTTTGCAAAGGAGCATGCTCAGAATGACTGTTCAAAAGGGATTGGACTTCCATGATTTGGTTCAATGCAGTATTTTAAAGACCGTTTCGCGCAAGAGTGCCCCATCTGGGGTAGTGACATTGCCTTGCCCTTTGGATTTTCGATCTGCTTCTCGCAAGTAGCCAAAAATCCTGCCAACTTTTTCAGGTGAATAATAGCGCGCTGCTTCAGCATATTGTTTCACCGCAAAAGGAGCGCATTTCAATGCTTTCGCCGCCGCCGGTCCCGAACGGTCCTTCAATCCATGGTACGCATAGATTTTCCCAAAAAAGCTTCCCAAAATAGGCATAATCATCGCCACTGGATGGTCCTTGGGGTTGGCGGCGAAAAAATTCGCGATGAGATGAGAACGCTGCAAATTTTTCGAACCAAGGGCGCGCTGCAGCTCAAACACATTGTAATCCTTGCTGATGCCAATGTGTGTTTCAATGTGTTCAGGAGAAATTTCGCTTCCTGCAGGCAACACGATTTTCAACTTATTCAATTCATTGACCACCTTCCGTAAATCATTGCCCAGGTATTCTGACAAAATTTGGGCTCCCTGCGGCGCAATGGTCAATCCTTGTTCGCGGACATAGTTGGAAATCCAGTCTGGCAATTTGTAGTCCCTGACCTTTTCACTTAGGAACAGTAAACCATTTCGACTCATGGTCTTGACGGCCTTCAGCCGAGCATCCGCTTTTTTATTCTTGAAGCAAAAAACCAGCACGGTGCTCGGGATTGGCGATTGCGCATACGCCTCCAGTTTAGCCATGTCTTCCGAGCGTCGCCACGAAGGCCATTCCTGTGCTTCACGCATTAAGACCAACTGTCGATCGGCCATCATGGGAAATCGACGCGCCGATTCAAGCACCTGATCGATCGTCGCATCCCGCCCGTAAAACACCACCTGATTAAAGTCCTTCATCGACTCTTCAACCACAGCATGTTCCAATGCTTTGGCTACTTCATCAATGAAGAAAGGCTCTTCCCCATGCAACAAGTACAGCGGTTTAAATGCTTCCGCTTGGATGTCACGTATAATCTGGCGATGTGGCATGGTCGCGAAGATAATTCAGACTGCAAGGGCCAACATCACCAGACAGGGGTATTTTTGTGACATGCCTTCTCACATTGATTCCACCTCATCATTCCCAAAGCTCACGTTGCCTCTAGCGGATTTGAAATTGAGAACACAAGGGGGGCTCACGGAAGTCCAATGCCTTAGCCGTGGAAAATACGTTCGTCTGGAGCCGGAAGAATGGGTGCGTCAGCATTGGCTGTCCTATTTGCACCGGCAGTTGGGTTACCCCATCGGTGTCATAGCTGCAGAATACCCGCTAATTCTCAATGGAATGAAGCGTCGCGCTGACATCGTTTGCCACGACCCCAATGGAAAGCCACTGGTCATGATCGAATGCAAGAGACCTGCCATAAAACTAAACCAAGCGGCGCTAGATCAGGTGTTGCGCTACAACATCAGCCTGCAGATTCCCTGTTTGATTGTTTCGAATGGACTGAGGCATCATGCCTACAGTTGGAAAAACAATCAGCTTGAACCGTTGGATCAAGTCCCTCCCTATTCCGCTTTCTAAAGAGATTTATTTCGAAGTGAACTCGGTCAAATAGCGCTGCAAGAGGCCGGTTGACCTATTTTCGCAAGCAAATACCGATTGTAACACCGTCTATATGGTCATTCAGGAAATTATCGCCATCGCCGGCAAGCCCGGCCTTTATCGCATTATCATTACGAATCGCGCCAATTTGGTTGTCGAATCGATGCTCGACAAAAAACGTGTCAGCATACCGGGAACAAGCCGAATTAGCAGCTTAGCAGACATCACCATGTACACTACAGGTGAAGATGCCTTGTTGATGGACATCTTGAACCTTATGTCGGAAAAAGCTGGAAAAAGCGAAGTGCCTGCGGCCAAAAGTGACCCCGAAGGTGTTCGGAAATTCATCGATGGCATTGTTCCCAACTTGGATCATGAGCGTGTCTACAATTCAGACTTGAAGAAATTGGTGCAGTGGTTTTCTACGTTGCGAAAAAACGAGGCCTTCCCTTTGACCAGTGAAGTGGCAAAAGAGGAAGCCGTTGAGGAAGCCGTTGAAGAGGTCGCTGAAGAAGGACAGGAAAAGAAGCCAGCCGCGAAAAAGCCCGCAGCAAAAAAGTCGGCAACCAAGAAGCCCGCGACTAAGAAAACGGCCATCAAGGGGAAAGCTGAACCCAAAGGGAAGCCTTCTCAGAAAAAAGCCCAGGTCCAGAAATCCACGGCCAAGGCAGGAAAATCCAAGTAATATCGTCCCAACCATGAAAAATGTCACCGTCATTGGAGCCGGAACCATGGGAAATGGCATTGCGCATGTGTTTGCGCAATCAGGCTTTAACGTTACGCTTGTGGACGTTCAAGAGACCGCCTTGGAAAAGGCCATTGCGACCATAGGTCGCAATTTGGACCGCTTGATCAAAAAAGAAAAAATTTCCGAAGCAGACAAAGCAGCTACGCTGCAGCGCATTGCCTCCTCTACCGACATTGCAGAAGGTGCCGCTCATGCCGATCTGGTTGTGGAAGCGGCTACCGAACGCCTCGACTTGAAGCTCTCCATTTTCAAAGCAATGGATGCCGCTGCTCCAAGTCATTGCATCCTTGCTACCAACACCAGTTCCATTTCCATTACGGAGATAGCAGCAGCAACCGCGCGTCCCGAGAAGGTGATCGGAATGCACTTCATGAACCCGGTTCCGGTCATGAAACTCATCGAGGTGATCCGCGGCTATGCCACTTCAGATGTGACGTGTGCGTCCATAATGGAGTTGAGTAAATCACTTGGAAAAGCTCCTGTTGAGGTCAATGACTACCCGGGATTTGTTGCCAATCGAATTTTGATGCCCATGATCAACGAGGCCGTCATCACCTTACAAGAAGGGGTTGCGACTGTTGATGCCATCGACACCGTTATGAAGCTGGGCATGGCCCATCCCATGGGACCGTTGCAATTGGCCGACTTCATTGGACTGGATGTTTGCCTGAGCATTTTACGTGTTTTGCACGAAGGACTTGGTCAACCCAAGTATGCCCCGTGCCCTTTGTTAGTCAACATGGTCAACGCAGGCCATCTAGGCGTAAAATCAGGGCAAGGCTTTTACCTACATACGCGCGGTTCTAAAGAACTCGTGGTGGCTCCCTTTTTTCAATGAGCCTGACTGAAACCTACTGATATTCAACCGATATTGGCACATGAAGTCTTGGCGGAACACTTTGCATGAAGTTATTTTTGAAGCGGATACCCCATCGGGCAAATCCTTTGACATCGCCCTTCTTTGGCTGATCGTATTGAGCGTTTTGACGGTACTCCTTGAGTCCGTTCCCGAATTTCAAGAACAATACCGCGTCCAATTTGCCATTGCAGAATGGATATTCAC
>JAPKAW010000168.1 GCA_028825055.1 Flavobacteriales bacterium
GGCTGCAGTATTGCTGAAGGAAAGACACCCTGACTTGATTGTTGACGGTGAGATTCAAGCCAACTTTGCTTTGAATGATGATTTGCTTTCGGAATCTTTTCCCTTTTCAACCTTGCACAACAAGCGTGTCAATACCCTGATATTTCCGAATTTGTCTGCAGGAAACATTGCGTACAAGCTCTTGCAAGAAATGGCCGGGATTGAAGTTCAAGGCCCCGTACTTTTGGGCATGCGAAAATCGTTTCATGTTCTGCAAATGGGCTCTTCGGTTCGTGAAATTCACGACATGGTACGCCTTGCCGTTGTTGATGCTCAAATTAAAAACCCAGCATGATCCACCACTTGAATGGGCGTCTGGTCGAAAAAACGCCAACATATGCTGTCATTGAATGTGGTGGTGTAGGATATCAGGTTCACATTAGTTTGACCACATTTGAGCGCATAGGATCGAACGAAAACATCTTGTTGCACACGCATATGGTGGTTCGAGAAGATGCGCAACTTCTGTATGGATTTTCGCATCCAGAAGAGCGTGAATTGTTCTTGTTGCTGATCGGAGTTAGCGGTGTAGGAGCCAATACAGCACGAATGGTTCTGAGCGCGATGGACCCAGAAACGGCCAGGCAATCGATTCAGATGGGAGATGTGGATGCCATGAAAAGTGTCAAAGGCATCGGAGCGAAAACAGCGCAACGAATCATCATTGATTTACAGGATAAAGTCGGTGCAGTGTCTGCCTCGGATGGTGCAGCGATGTCGTCTTCAAAAAAGGCCCACAATAATGTTCGGCAGGATGCGTTAATTGCGCTCACCACATTGGGCTTCGATCGGGCTCGATGTGATAAAGCGATGGACCAAATTATAGGGGACTCCACTGAGCCTATGGCCTTGGAGGCATTAATTAAACAAGCCTTGAAGCGGTTGTGATATGCGGAAGATGACCATAAGAAGGAGGTTTTTAGAGTGCACAATGGCGTGGGCTCTTCTTTTGGTGGGCAATTCGCTCGTGTGGTCCCAAGGGGATGTAACAGGTGGAGACTCCATCGTGATCGATCTGCCTTTTCCGTTTGGAGGGGAGGATTCCTTCAACCCAACGGAGAGTCCTTCTGGATTCGACTTTGCGTGGCCGAGCAACGTTCAATATGAGATGGTGTACGATGAAGATACGGGGCTATATAGCATCCGACAGCTGATTGGGGACACCTTGGAGTTTCGTCCGACGACCTTCCTTACGTTGGATGAATTTCTGGAATACGATATGGAGGGAAACCTCACTGAGTATTGGACAGATCTACAAGCAGAAGATGACGAGGCAGACCGAGCTTTTGCGCCAAAACTAACGATTGACAGCGAACTTTTTGAATCCATTTTTGGAAGCAATGAGATTGAAATAAAACCCCAAGGGTCTGCTGAATTGACCTTTGGCTTGAATAGATCCAATACCGAAAATCCGAGAATTCCTGAGACCCAGCGGAGTATCACAACATTTGCTTTCGACCAACGGATCCAATTGAATATTGGAGGAAAGATTGGAGATAAAATTGAATTGGGAACCAATTACAATACTGAGGCTCTTTTTGATTTTGAGAATCAAATGAACATTGGCTTTCAAGGAGATGAAGATGACATCCTCAAGAATTTTGAAGCGGGTCACATCTCCATGCCGCTGCCTGGAACTTTGATTACCGGAAGTCAAAGTTTGTTTGGTGTGAAGCTGGAGACGCAATGGGGGAAGCTGTATAACACAACGGTGCTCTCTCAACAAAAAGGTGAACGGAAGGAAATTGAAGTTGAGGGTGGCGCGCAAACACAAGAGTTTGATATCCGAGCAGATGATTACGAAGCCAACCGCCACTATTTCCTTTCTCAGTTTTTCCTGAATCAATACGATGAAGCCATGCGGAGCCTGCCGGTTCCAAATTCAGGAGTGAATATCACCCGAATTGAGGTTTGGGTAGTCAACACGCAGGCCAACACACAGGATGTAAGGAATGTAATTGGATTCACAGATCTGGGCGAACACCCGAATTACGTCTCTTCCAACTTGCCTGTAGCTGAACTAACAGACGATCCAGATCTTGCCATTACAGATTTTTTGAATCCGAGCAATCAAAACAATGAGCTTTATGAGCTCATGATTGGCAACCCGAATGTCCTGGGCTTTACAGGAGCTAATGCAGCGATTTCGGCGTTGAATGTGGGGATGGCTCAAGGAGTTCACTACGAGCGCGTTGGAAATGCACGAAAATTGGCTCCAACAGAGTATTCGTTCAATTCTCGTTTGGGCTTTATTTCATTGCGGCAAGCGCTCAACAATGCCGAAGTTTTAGGGGTCTCTTACGAGTATACATTGAATGGAGAGACCTACCAGGTGGGTACGTTGTCTCAAGACGGCTTCAGCGCTCCTGATGCCCTCATGTTGAAAATGCTAAAATCAAGCATTACCCAATTGCGTTTGAGCAACGGAGCCCCTTCCCCACTGTGGAAAATTATGATGAAGAACGTGTACTCGATGCAAGCGTTCGGTCTGAGTCAGGAGAATTTCAGGCTCAACATCTGGTACAATGACCCCGCTACCGGGGTTGATTTAAATTACATCCCGAGAAACCCTTTGGATGGAACCTTGCTTCTCCAGTTGCTGGGAATGGACCGTTTGGACATCAATGGCATGAGCCAGCCGGACGGGGTGTTTGACTTTGTGGACAATGCCGCGACATCTGGTGGGACCATTCACAGTCAGAATGGGCGAATATTCTTTCCTTCAGTAGAGCCGTTTGGTTCTAATTTGAAAAGGGAGATTGAAGCGCGTGTCGATGATCCGGATTTGGCTCAGAACTTGATTTCGACTATCGTCTTTCAGCCTTTGTATGATTCGACCAAGACGGCCGCCCAGCAAATACCATCACTCAACCGATTCCGGATTAAAGGAGAATTTCAGAGCCAAACAAGCAGCGAAATTAGCTTGAACTCCATGAATGTGCCTGAAGGGTCTGTGACGGTTACAGCAGGCGGCGTCCGTCTGATTGAGAACCAAGACTATACCGTAGATTATAACCTAGGAAGGGTTCGAATTATCAACGATGGACTGCTCGAGTCGGGACGGAATATTAAAGTTTCTTTGGAGAGCAATTCGCTCTTTAGCATACAGACCAAGACGATGATGGGTACTCGGTTTGATTATGTCGCGAGCGACAAATTCAATATCGGTGCGACGTTCCTGAACCTCCGTGAGCGACCGCTAACTCAAAAGGTCAATATCGGCAATGAGCCGGTCAACAATTCAATGGTGGGGGCCGACTTTGCTTGGCGAACAGAAAGTCAGTTGCTGACAGACATTATCGATAAGCTACCCTTTTATGAGACTTCGGCTCAGTCGAGCATTGACATCAGTGCGGAGGCCGCATATATGATACCGGGTCACAGCCGTGCTATTGGTTCCGACGGAAACGCTTACGTCGATGATTTTGAAGGTAGCCAATCCGCCATTGACATTCGCTCGGTCAATCGTTGGTTCTTAGCATCCACTCCAAAACTCCAACCAACCCTATTCCCTGAAGGGAACCTGGAAGATAGCCTGGTCTACAATTACAACCGTGCGGCACTTAGTTGGTACACGGTTGACCCCCAATTTTTTCGTGGATCGGGTCTCGAAGATGGACAGGTAACAGCTGAGATCAAAAGTGATCACAGGACGCGCGAAGTGTTGGAAGGGGAGGTGTTTCCAAACCGAGAATTGCCAACAGGAACCCCTCCGAACATTCCGACTCTGGACTTGACTTTTCGACCTGAGCAACGTGGGCAGTACAACTATGATTCGCCCGATGGTACTGGCGGTATATCGGCCGGTTTGACACCGGAGGGAAGCCTAGCAAACCCTGCGTCAAGATGGGGCGGTATTCAACGGGCGCTCACGACAACAGATTTTGAAGCAGCCAACATTGAATACCTGCAATTTTGGTTGATGGACCCTTTCAATGAGGATTCTGAAAACTTCACAGGGGGGGAGTTGTATTTCAACTTAGGCAACGTTTCGGAGGACGTTCTGAATGATAGCCAACTCGGATATGAAAATGGTTTGCCTTCAGCGAACAATCCGGATTTACCAACTTTGCAAGGCGTTTGGGGCACCTACCCAGACCCCGCGACATTTAATGTGGTCAATGCCTTCGACAACACCTCGGGTGATTATATCCTTCAGGACGTTGGTTTGGACGGATTGCCGGATACAGAAGAACAGAATTTCTTTGGTGAGTGGTTGAATGATTTGTCGAACTGGTTGAATCCTGATGCGTACCAAACGTATTTAGCAGATCCTTCTGCGGATAACTTTCGCTATTTCCGAGATCCCCAAGCGCAAGCCGCAGATGAGTCCATCTTGGAGCGGTATTCACGATTCAATGGCTACGAGGGAAACAGCAACACGGACTCCCCCAATGGCTACCCTGTGACCTCGACGACCATTCCGAATACGGAGGACATCAACCAGGACATTACACTGTCAACGATTGAAAGTTATTTCCAGTACCGTGTTTCAATGCGGCCTCAAGACCTGGGTGAAGTCAACATTGGGAACAATTACATCACGGACACCTTTGAAGAAGTCAAAGAGACGGCGGATGGACGTGAACGCACAATACGCTGGTACCAATTCAAAATTCCAGTGAGGGAATTTGAGTCGCGGGTAGGGGGCATCACAGATTTCCGATCCATTCGGTTTATTCGGATGTTCATGAA
>JAPKAW010000169.1 GCA_028825055.1 Flavobacteriales bacterium
CGAAAAGACTTTTCCACAAAGTGGGAGAAAGTGGCGATTAATGGGAGAAAGTGGGAAATTCTAGATATTTTTGAAAAGCGAATCAGCCATGCTCAATCTACTCGGAGAATACAAGTGTAAAATCGACGTCAAAGGACGCCTGATGTTTCCTGCGCGACTCCGTCGTCAGCTTGAATTGATCCTGCACCATGGCTTGGTAGTGAACCGCGATATATTTGAAGATTGCCTCGTCATTTACCCGCAACCGGAGTGGGACAAGGTCAACAATGAGATGTCGCGCTTGAGTAGATACAATCGCAAGCACCAAGTCTTCCAGCGCAAATTCATGAAGGGGGCAACGCACGTGGAATTGGATGGCTCAGGCCGTGTTAACCTCCCTGCGCTATTATTAGAACATGCAGGAATCAATGTCCAAGAGGACAACGAAGTCATCGTCTCAGGGCTTGGAGAGAAAATCGAAATCTGGAGCAAGGCGCGCTACGGCCAATCCGTTTTAGATGATTCTGAAGATTTTGACTTCGGTGATTTAGCTGAAGAAGTAAGACGCGACCTCGAACCAGGCAGCGAGAACTGAGTATGAGCACTTCCGTTTACCATATCCCTGTTCTGCCTGAGGCAAGCCTCACAGGACTAGGACTCGACACCCGGAAGAATGGACGATTCGTTGATGCGACTTTTGGAGGGGGTGGACACACACGGCTCATGTTGGATCAACTCGATCAAAACGCGAGCATCTACGGATTCGATCAAGACCCCGACGCGCAAGCCAACATCCCAGAAGACCCTCGTTTTCAGTTGATTCCTGAAAACTTTCGTTTTATCCGCAACTTCCTTCGTCTTGCAGGGGTGCGTGAGGTGGATGGCATCCTAGCAGACCTCGGTGTTTCGTCGCATCAATTTGATCAAGCAGAACGGGGGTTTTCGATTCGCGGTGAAGCCCCCTTGGACATGCGGATGAATTCCAAGAAAGGCAAAAGTGCTGCCGATTTAATCGCTGAATCCTCCCCGATAGAATTGACTCGTATTTTTAGGCAGTACGGAGAAATCAATCGCCCCGACAAAGCCGCGTATGCGGTGGAACGTGCGCGTGAATCCCAGCGTATCACTACGACGCGCCAGCTCATGGACGCCTTGGTTGGTCAAGCTCCTAGAGGCCGCGAAAACAAATTCTTCGCTCAGGTATTCCAAGCTCTTCGCATTGAGGTAAATGATGAAATGGGCGCATTGCGCAGTTTACTCGAGTCGTCTATTGAGCTACTTCCCGAAGGAGGACGGCTCGTCGTGATCTCATACCATAGCCTTGAAGATCGCTTGGTCAAGCACTTCATGCGCTCAGGAAACTTCGAAGATGAGCTGCATCGAGATTTCAAAGGACAGCTGCTTGCTCCATTTGAACTCATTGCCCGCAAAGCCATTGTGGCGGACGCTGATGAAATAGAAGTCAATCCAAGGTCTCGAAGCGCAAGACTTCGTATCGCCCAGCGCACAGGATATTCTCCGGAACAATCCAAAACGGATGCCATATGAAGTCATTCATACGTCGCATCACAAAGAGCAAAGAGACCCAATCTGCTCCTGCAGCAAAAGGCAATCGCGTGCTTTCAGAAAAAGAAATTGCCGCCCAGCAAGAACAACTTCAGGAACAACGCGCACAAGCAGCAGCGAGACAACGCGCCATCCTATCCGCTCAAAAACAGGGGCCGCGGAACCACCCCAAAACTCTTGGCGACGCGGGACAGCGTGTTGAGAAACCTTCGTTTTGGAAGCGAATCTCCTCTAAACGGACTAAGTCTGACCCTCAAGTTCGCGCCGCAAAGCAAAAAAAGAACGCCATAGGACCTGTCATCCGGGACCTCTTAAGCGGCGAGTTCTTAACCAAAGAAGGCGTCACCCGACACATCCCCTACCTACTCTTCATTAGCGCCCTATTCGTGGCTTATATCGCAATGGGTTATCAATTCGAACGCATTGAGCGGGAGAAGATGAAAAAGAAGGAACGCATCGAAGAATTGAGCGCAGAGTTCAAAACACTTCAGGCTGATTTCGAAAGCCGTCTGCAACAGAGCAGCGTCGAAAGAAATATCGCCAATCTCGGTCTCATTCAACCGGTTGAACCTCCGTTCCTACTCGAGCAAATCGTTCCTGCGCAACCATGAAAAACCAGCACGAAATATCATTCCGTGGCTGGCTCGTTTTTGCTGCATTCGTGATGCTCGGACTTGCCGTGTTCGGTCGCATCCTCTGGATTCAGAGCGCTGAACACGAACAATGGAAAGCCATTGGAGAACGGTTTGAAAGCAGTGTGCGCTCCATAGATCCATCTAGAGGCCAGATCTACGCCTCCAATGGCAGTGTTCTAGCCACCTCGGTCCCAGTTTACGAAGTCCGTTGGGATAGCAAGAGCGAGGCCATCCAATGGAATCAATTCGACCAGGATCTTGACAGTTTGTCTTTGGGACTCAGCCGTATTCTCCAAAGTCATACCGCCAGTGAATACCGCGAAATCTTACGGAGCGGTCGCAACGCAGGCCGCCGCAATGTGTTGATCGCGCGACGAGCGAGTTACTTACAACAAAAGGCATTGGTTGACCTACCCTTTGTTCGACTCGGTCGCTTTAAAAGCGGCTTTACGTTTGCGCGCAATGAAGTCCGAAGGAGACCCTTTGGTGACCTCGCAGGACGCACAGTGGGAATCGATCGAGAAGAAAATCGGGTTGGCCTCGAAGGAAGCTGGAACGAGTCCCTTGCAGGGGTGACAGGCAAGCAACTGCAACGACGCATTTCTGGCGGTGATTGGATGCCCGTTTCCGATGAGTTCATCATCGAGCCACAAGCTGGTCTTGACGTGATTTCAACCATCGACATGCACCTGCAAGATGTCGCATCACGCGCACTCGAAAAGCAACTTTTAAATCACAATGCCGCCTGGGGCACCGCCATTCTCATGGAAGTGGCTACAGGGAAAGTCCGAGCAATGGCAAACCTTACCAGAGACGGCAATGGCTCCGGTGAGAACCCCCCCGTCTATTACGAGTCTTACAACCATGCGATTGGCACCGCTGTAGAACCGGGATCAACCTTCAAGTTAGCGTCGCTCATGGCGGCGATGGAAGAGGGCGGAATTCAACCCGAAGATGAGATTGACACAGGCAAAGGCGTGGTGTCATTTCATGGACGCAAAATGTCCGACTCCAACGCGGATGAAGGAGGAAATGGCATCCTCAACTTGGAACAGGTATTCGCACTGAGCTCCAACGTTGGAACCGCCCTCACCATCAAAAAAGCATTCGATGATCGCCCACAAGTCTTCTTGGATGCCTTGGACCGAATTGGCGTGAGCGACCCTACCGGAGTGCTTTTAAACGGCGAGGCTCAGCCTCAAGTCTACACAACGGCTGGTGACGACCTCTGGTCCAAGATCTCCTTGACCCAAATGGCGATCGGATACGAACTGACACAAACCCCATTGCAAACGCTGACCTTATTCAATGCGGTTGCCAACAACGGTACAATGGTTCGGCCGCAGCTCGTCGAACGCACCGAACACAATGGACAGACCGTGACACAGTTTGGAACAGAGGTCATCCGTAAAAACGTTTGCTCTTCCTCCACTTTAGAGACATGCCAACAGATGATGCGCAGTGCCGCTGACCCAGAAGGAAACGGAACCGCACAGTACATTTTCGCAAAGAGTCCATACCGTGTTGCAGGCAAAACTGGCACAGCACGTATTGCAGGGCCAAATGGATATGACGGGAGGTACCGCGCATCTTTCGCCGGGTATTTTCCCGCTGAAAACCCGCGATACTCTTGCATTGTTGTCATCGCTGACACACGCAGCGGAGCGTATTACGGCTCCACCATTGCATGCCCCGTTTTCCGAGATGTTGCCAATAAAGTGTACGCGACAGATCCTACATTCCACCACACCACGACGGGACCATTGGCCAAAACACCTCATTTGCCTGGGTCAAAAGACGGAGCAAAACAGGACTTAATCACATTGTACGATGCGCTTGAATTGCCCTACACAGAAATGGGGGAATCGGATTGGGTTTCCGTTGAAACTGCCTCCGAACAGGCTGCATTAACAGAACGCCTGATCGAGCCCAATCATGTGCCTGATGTCCGCGGAATGGGATTGCAGGATGCCTTGTACCTCTTAGAAAATGCCGGATTAAGCGTCAAAACTGATGGCGCAGGGACTGTTCGCCGACAATCCATCAAACCCGGGACCGCCCTCCGTGCTCGCCAAACCATCACCCTCGAACTCTCCTGATTCCTCATGAAGCTATTGAAAGACATCCTTTACGGAACGCGGATTCAAGAAACCACTGGAAGCACCCATGTAGCCATCGAAGACGTTGCTTTTGATAGCCGTAAGGTCAAGGATGTCTTTCAATAGCTTCATGAGAAATCAGGAGAGTTCAAGGGTGATGGTTTGGCGAGCCCGGAGTGCGGTTCCGGGTTTGATGGATTGGCGACGAACCGTCCCTGCGCCATCGGTTTGTACGTTTAAACCGGCATTTTCTAAGAGGTACAGGGCATCCCGTAATCCCATTCCGCGGACATCAGGGACGTGATTGGGCTCGATGAAGCGTTCAGTTAATGCAGCCTGTTCAGAAGCGGTTTCAACGGAAACCCAATCTGATTCCCCCGTTGCTGTGTAGGGCAATTCCAACGCATCATACAATGCGATGAGGTCGGGTTTTGCTCCATCTTTTGACCCGGG
>JAPKAW010000170.1 GCA_028825055.1 Flavobacteriales bacterium
CGTAGCCACACGAAAAATCAGTGTCACACGGTTTCAAGCCAAATACGCTTCCCGCGCCAAAGTTCGTGTCGTATACTGTTTCAAACAGCACATTTCCAGTTTCATCCACGACTTCATAAGAAGGCCATCCAGATCCGTTAGTATCCGTGAAGAGGACATCGATAACGGAACCTTCGTTTACAGCGAACGAGAACGTACTCGTTCCAAGTGCTTCAGGAATTCCATTAAAGTCTTCATCAATTGCCAGCTCGTTGTTGGTTTCAGAGGCAATCATGATGCCATCGACGTATATGTCCACGGTAGATCCACCCCAATCTTCCCAATCACTCGCATTGTACAAGTTGATGGTCCAAGTTCCACAAGTTCCTTCCACTGTTGGGATATCGAATGGCAATACTGAACCAATGGAATGCACCACGCCATTGTACGCCAAGAGATCGGCGACTTCTACTTCAGCGCCTGAAGCTTGTATCCCGTCCACACCGATGGACAGGGTCACAGGTTCGCCCGACAAAGATGTCAAGGTTTGGCCATCACTCAAATCGGTGCTCATGTAGTTGCCTATAACGATATGTCGTTCTATGAATTCATCCACGTATTGTGACGTCAAAAACGATTCTACGTCAACAAAACCGTAGGTCGCAGCAAACATATTGATTGCATCATCTGTGGGTGCAAAAACCGTGAACGGACCCGGAAGAGGGTCTCCGTTGTTATCATCGTCAGCTTCCAATGCTTGAGCAGAAAGGTAGTCCGTGAGATAGGCATTCGTGATTCCTTGCGCAAAAGAAGTGTGGGCGTCACTTTGGACAACGACCTGCACAACTGTTGCTTCAGGATATCCAGCGGGTGCTAATGTTGCATCGATGACATGAATGACGCCGTTGTCGGCGATGATATCGGTTTGAATAACATTTGCCTCATCAACCCTCACGCCACTTCCAATTGAAACAATTAGGCTTTGGCCTTCAAGAGTCAACAAAGACATGCCGTCCTCCAGATCTGCTGCCATCCATATACCGGGTACAATGTGGTAGTTCAGTGCCGGAACCATGTCGGAAAAGTTGAGGCCATCCCACATGTTCAAGTTCAACAATTCGAGCACACCCTCAACGGCTTGTTGATTTGGGACAAAAACAGTGTACGTGCTGTTCTCGTCGTCAAGCTGTTCCATATTGAAGCCCTGAAATGCGTATCCGGACATCGCACAACAAGGATCGTTGTTGTTGGTTTCCGTACCGAACGTTAATTCATTGAGCGCATCGTAAAGGGTGAAACCCCATTGTGCATTTATGTTAATGCACAAGAAAAAGGCTATGAAAGAAAGATATAAGGAAAGTTTATTTCTCATAATTGAGTTTGTTGGTGTTTTTTGATTCAACTGTCGTTTGAAGTGTATTACAATCCGAATTGCTTTTTTGTGACCGGAAGGCGCATAAACTTATTTATTGTTTTGCAGTTTTGGATTGTGATATTTCAAAAAATCGTGTGATACCAGCGGAAATCTCTAATGTTCTAAGTTGCCCATCCCACTGCTTTAATCCCGGACTGTTATCCTGATTTTCTCCTATACTTCGCATCGTTTGAAAACCCAATCCCACAGATGCATCCAGTCTCCATTCAGGTTGGAATTGATATCCAGCATAAAACCGAGCCACTGGAGACCAAGAGATTCTAGACCGCGGCAAGTCGGCCTCATCGAAGGCTGCCAAGGTTCCCACATCAACAAAAGACTGACCTCGCTCTCCGGTCCGAACGAGGAGACTCCCTCCGAAACCACATCCAAGCGTCCACCGTGAAATCATAAATTCCTTGCGCCACTCGAAGGGAATGATCAAGGTGTTAAAGTGGTTGTAAGTGCGGAGGTGACGATTGTACGTAGCCGTCACCAATACGGGGCCAGTGCCCACCGCCAAAGTGTCCCCTGATTCAGGATCAACCTCAACGGAAATAATACCCTCAGGGTCTACGTATTCCGTTTGCCATGTGTGCTCAAATTCCAATCGCTGGGCATAATCGGACCAACCCAATCCCACCGACCACTGCTGATTTTTGAAGTAAAAATCCACTGCGACTCCTCCTCCTGCACTCGATCCAGCATAGAAATGATCACTGAATATTCTGAGATCCTCGTTAGTGTATTGAAAATCACTCAAGGTTATCCCCCCAAAGGTCCTTAAAGCGAAATACTTTGGGAGCGATGATTCATTTAGATGAGTTTTATTCAAATCCCCAATGATTGAGCTATACCCGGGAGGTAATCTAAGCTTCATAGGCATCACGGGAGGGTGCTTACGTTCCTCTGCCGACGCTTCAAGTGTCGCTTCCTCTTTGTCTGCTGACATTACCTCTTGCCCATCAAAAAGGATGTCCGAGGTTAAGATTGATGAATCCGATGGTTGGGGTTCCTTGTCTTCTATTTCCTCCCGTTCTTGGCTCTTGATTCGCAAAGCGGTGGTGGTGGGGTCATCTTGAATTGTTACAAATGGGTCCGACGCTCGCTCGGTTGGCAAGGCTTCTTCAGTGGGGGGGGCAAATAAAATGTCAGTCTCTTCATCTTTTATATCTGCTAACGGAACCTCTGTTGATGGGTTGTTATCCAGTACCGTCTCTTCCATTTTCACAACCTGCACAGATAAAGCATCAGCTTTATTGCCAAAATCATTAACTTTCAACCCAACACAAACGCCTATTCCAAACAGCACAAAACCTCCAAGTGCGGCCCACTTTAATCCAATCATCTTTCTAGCATCTGACCCACCTCCTGGAACCGGTGAACCCAAGCCAGTTGCAACCTTGTTCCAAAGCACTTCATCCAACAGAGGATCTGTATCCGCTTTAGAATTCCCGAATTTGTCTTTCAGTATATCTTCAATCCATTTCATGACTCATGCTTTTTTTGAGTATTAATTCTGTCCCGTCGAGATGAAATCTAGAAACAATCCACTGTTTTGCCCTTGACAATCGCTTTCTAGACATTACAGCCGTAATGTCCATCATGGCAGCAATCTCATCATGGGAATACCCATCAACGGCATAGAGAAAGAGCACATTATAATTGATGCGTGGCATTAACTGCAAGCGCTGCAGGAGTGATTCTAAATCTAACTTTCGTAACACATCGTGTTCATGCGCGTCAGAATAAACTTCGTGTTCTTGCGTGACTGAATTGGAGTCCAAGCGTGACATTCGCTTGGATTCCTTGATCCCTTCGGTGATGGCAACATTCACTGCAATTTTCCTAGCCCACGTATGAACTTGGCCTTTCGTCTGATCAAATTGATCCAAGTTTCGGAATATGCGAATGAACGCTTCTTGAAGTACATCTTGGACATCCGTCTCAGACCAAATGTACCGACGAACAGCGCTTTTGAGGTAGGGCAATAAACAGTTAAATAATGCACGCTGGGCCGCAGGAACCCCATCCAAACATTCTTGAACCAGAGACCCGTAGGAATCAGATGCAGAGACATCTTCTTGCACAATCAGACGAGTGATTGGTGGCATTGATGAGGCAGACAGCATTTTGTTTTCACAGGCAATCGACATGAACTTGAACGATTGCTCCATCTACTGAAGGAGAGTTGGAATGCACTTCTATGTCATAGGTGACTCCACTATTGGGACACGCAAAATAGGCGGAAGATGTAAACTCATTCGTTCCGTCAGGGAGGTAATATGACACGGTAATCCCAGAGGCAGGAACGACGACATAGGTAGGGCCGGCCAGAAAAGATGGCTGCGTTTCAACTGTCACCACCATCTCGGCAGCAAAATTATTGATGAATTCCAACGAAATCAAATCAACAGAATCCATCGTAACGCATTCGCAATCTGGTGAGACCATCCCTTCCTCTCCATTCACATCACAGGCCTCTCCAGCATTGAGCATTAACGTCGGGCAGTCCACTGACGCAATTGATTCAGGACTTGGTGTTTCTATTTCTGTAACTGTATCGTCAAACGTTTCCTTTTTGCAACCAAACAGGCAAGCAGAGCACGCTAAGAGAAAACAGATTAATTGGAGACAAAATCTAATCATCATTATGTGTTTACTCTTTGTTTGTAAAAAATGTGACCAAGGTAGTCTTGTTTTTTCTAGAGCTGTTAATCTCTGATTAAGGAATACAGAGAATAACTTTAGTAGCCCCGGCAAGAATACCGTCGCGCTCGCTTTGCTCGGCTCGGTGTTCATGTCTCGCTCTCACAGGGAACTGATTCAGCTCGCTATGCGAGTTTCAGCAGGCTACGTCAACCGCAACCTAAAGCAAGCTTTGCTTGCGTCTGACTTCTCCACCTGCTTCGACTTCGTCGTAGCTGAATCAGTCAGTTCGTAGAGCTAAGAGGACGAAGGTCGAACGAGTTTGAGGAGGATTTGAGTTCAGCTATCAAACATTTAGATGTGATTGATTAAACAAAGGAACACTCTCAATTGTTTTGGGTTTCATAATCAACAGCTAAATGAACTTCATTTATTACTACATCACTCTGCACAAAATAACAATTCCATTGGACCGCATCATGGGCTCTGACCCCAATAAAGATTAGGAGTCCCACAAAACACTATATTAGCAGCTAAACACCATTGAAGTTTAGCGGGGTGTTGTAACCAATTAAAAAAACTAAAAAACATCTTTAAATCTATGAGAACAAAACAAATAATTTCATTCGTAACTATTGCAATATTAGG
>JAPKAW010000171.1 GCA_028825055.1 Flavobacteriales bacterium
CCGAGCAGGGCCCTGCTGGGGGAACTGCAACTGGATTGGGCCATACAGCGGTCTTAATTAACGGAGTACCAACCTTCAATGCTCTCGATGCCTTTTCCTACAATAACCAAGATTTCTGGCATCAGAACGGTGGTTTTTTTGAATTAGCTGGGTTCGATTGCGCCAAGGGTCATCCAGCGATGGGGCGGTACCATCATCATTTGATGCCCAACCCATTTAGTGATTCACAAGATGTGATCAATCCGGTTTGTGAGGATTACCCCAGTAACGGATTACTCAGCATCGATCCCAACAACCACAGCGCCATCATTGGTTATGCTTTTGATGGCTATCCAATCTATGGACCTTATGCGTTTGCCAATGAAGACGGATCGGGCGAAATCGTGCGCATGGAATCGAGTTACGCAGTCCGCGATATGACTGTTCGGCATACTCTCGCCGATGGAACCCTGCTCAACCCCAATCAATTCGGTCCCGATGTCGGTGCCTTGGTCACTCCGGCCATCCCTCCCGGCGCCGAACCTGTTGAGGCGGTCTTGGGGGCCTACATTGAAGACTTCGAATTCGTTGAGAATTCCGGGCATTTGGATGTTCACAACGGACGATTCAGCATCACCCCAGAATACCCCAACGGCACGTACGCTTATTTCGCAACAGTCGATGAAAGTTGGAACCCGGCATTCCCCTATTTCTTCGCCTCTTATTACGGAGTTGTCGCAACAGACAACTTTAGTCAAGGCCCTCCAGGACAAGGCGGGTCAGCCACCAACGTCACCATCAACGAGTCGGTCGAAACGTATGACTCCACCTCAAGTCTTCAACAAACACAACCAAACGAATCTGGGTATTGGTTTCCCAACCCCGCCACCCATGAAGTGTATTGGCAGGGTGAACACATTCCGGTGGAATGTCATTTGTATGATGCCCGAGGCCGCATGGTTGGGCGCTGGTCAGAGAAACTGGGGAATGTTTGGAATCTCGGGCATCTCTCACCGGGCATTTACTTCATTTCGTCAGAAGCAGGAGGCCGCTCTCCCTTATGGATCTTAAAATAGCATGTCTTTACACCGATTCATTCTCGTTCTTTTTTGCAGCTTGAGTTTCACCGCTTGGTCTCAAAACAATGCCTGGCAGCAAGACACAAGTTGGGTCAGCACCGGTTGGGCCAGTGCGGATATCGGTTGGTGGGAAGACATTCGTGACATCTGTCCTTGGGGAAATGATGCCGCGGCAACAGCGATTCAAGTGTATGCCTCTGAGGGAGGTTCCCACCCTGCAATCATTCGGATGACATTGGACTCAGAAATGCAAGTTCTTTTTCCGTTTGAGGAAGATGTAGAACGCCCGATTCAAATAGAAAAAATCGCTTCCGACGCTTCCAATCGCTTGTGGTGTGCCATGAATCAGCAGTCGCACGATAGCGCCTTAACTTCAATGGGAGGGCTCTGGGTTTTGGGGCCTGAAGGTCAGCCCGATGACGCCTTCGGTTCAGACAGTCTACCCGGTTGGATTCCCATCACATTCGGAAGCCCCTTTCAAGAATTGAATGGATTGAATGGTTCGCCTGATGGACAGTGGATGGTCAGCGGGATGGCGCTTGACCCGTGTTGTTTTCATCGTGAGATGCCCACTTTGGCATTGCTCGATGCCAACGGGGGGTGGGATAATTCATTTGGGAACAACGGCCGCCTTATACTCGATGTCGGCGCGACGGAAGTCCTTGATACTCTCGGAATGCGCCCTGCTCTCTCTCGCCATGAAATCGGAGGGTTTTACAACTCAGCAGTGGCAACGGACGGCGGATGGATCGCCGGTGGGGCCTATTCCAATGCAACCCACTATGAAGTTTTGGTCGTTAAACACGGAAGCGACGGGACGTTGGACACCACCTTTGGAGACAATGGCGTTGTGCATCTCAATCTAAATCCCGGGGTGAATCACTGGGCACATGACTTGCGCATTGAGTCCAACGGATTGATTTCAGTGAATGTCGTATCCCACTCAGCCGGAGATTTACCCGATGGATGGCATGCATTGATTTTAGATGCAACAGGAACGCCGATTCAATGGGAAACAACAGAAAGCAGCGCATCGTGGACTAGCCTCGGGTTTCTAGACACCTCTGATTCCTGGCCGTTGGGGTTTGGTTTTGAAGAGGGCGCTTCAGCCCCTGCATTGATTTCTTATGAAAGCGATTTGGAAGATGTTGCCGAGATGATTCTTTTCGAGCCTCTAGTGAGTCCAGAAGGCACGTGGGGAGCGTTTCGCAGTGAATACCATCCTGCCTGGGACCGGCTCATGATTGCTGGGCACTGGCAAGGCCCCGTAAATAGCAGTGACCCCAACCCTCAAATACAGACTTCCCTTTGGCAGCAAGACCTCTCCTCGGTATTGCACAACCGCCCAAATCGTTCTAACAAAAGCACTCCATATCCCAACCCCATCCGCGCAGGTGAATCATTGCATATTGAGAAAATTACAGGCCTTATGGAACGATCCGGGGAGTGGGGTTTAACCTCATTGAGTGGGGTTGAGGTCTCGCGTTGGGGGGTGCTGCCAGGTATGAAAGCATTGGTTATCGACGCAGATATACCATCAGGCGCGTACATTTTGACGTCTCCTTTCCAATCAGCTCAACGATTTCAACTGATAATTGAATGAAATATTCCTACATTTCAAACATGAGAATTTCACTCCCTTCCCGCCTTGTTATTTGCTTCTCCTTGATGGTTGTTTCTGTTTCCTCTTTTGCCCAAACGGGCCTGCAGTATCCTGAGGACAACTCTGCTGTGAAAGTTGCTGAAGTGATGCCGGTATTGATCAATTGCAACGATGTTGTTGATCTGGAAAAGCGTCAGTCATGTACGAATGATGGTATCATGAGTCACATTATGAGCGAATTGGTCTATCCGGAAGACGCTCGTGATAAAGGCCTTGAAGGGACCGTTGTTGTTGAATTCGTTGTGAACCAAAAAGGTCTCGTGAGCGACGTTAAAATTCTTCGTGGCGCGGGGCCATTAGACGAAGCGGCGATGGCGGTTGTGCGAAGCTTGCCCACTTTTAGCCCTGGAACTGAAAATGGAAAGGCTGTCAATGTCAAATACGCTTTGCCTATTCGCTTTTCTCTTTCAGAGTGACATTTTCATTGTCTCCGGCCCACGCACATCGATTGCGCTGGTACATGGGCTGTGCGGTATTCCTCATCGGGTGCGGTCAAGAAGGTCCCCCCATCGTAATTCGAAAGCAGGCGCAAAAGGCTCAGGCAGACTTAACCGTCCGTAAGGAGGTCACTACCATCGCTTTTGGAAGTTGCGCGCATCCCGATTCTCCCATGCCGGCATTGCACGTTGCTATTGAGCAAAAAGCCGACGTCTTCATCTGGCTCGGAGACAATATCTATGGAGATACGCAGAACATTGAAACATTGATTTCAGAGTATAAGGCCCTCGGTGAGCATGATGCTTTCATGGAACTCGCAGATAAAACGAGAATGCTTGCCACGTGGGACGATCATGATTACGGCTGGAATGACGCAGGAAGACACTACCCGCTTCGAGAAGCCTCAAAAGAGGCCTTCCTGTCCTTTTGGGAGGAACCAGCTCTATCGCCAAGACGTGAACGCCCCGGTATCTACATGAGTTATCTATTCGATGGTGGACGAAAGGATGTGCACGTCATTCTGCTCGACACCCGTTCCTTCAGGGACGATTTACTCCGAGCTTCTAGCATCGCATTCCAAGGCACCAATGGCGTTGGATACGCTGCAGATTATGTGCCACACGTAACTGCCGATTCAACCTTGTTGGGTTCCGCTCAGTGGAAATGGCTAGAAGAACAACTTGAAGTGACGGCAGACGTCCGGGTCATCGGCTCTTCCACACAGTTTGGCATTGAATGGAACGGTTATGAGTGCTGGGGCAATTTTCCGCATGAGCGCGAAAAAATGGCGCAAATGATTCAACAATCCAACGCACTCAACCAGACCATGGGACGGCCTGTTGTTCCGGTCATTTTCATTTCCGGTGATGTCCACTACGGTGAGATTTCCGGCTGGAAATCGTCCAATACACTATTAAGCACATCACTAGACACCTTGTTTGACGTTACCTCAAGCGGAATCACGTCCAAGTGGGACTTCGCAACGCCCAACTCCAATCGACTCGATGGACCCGTGATGGAAAACAACATTGGGGTCCTTCAGATTGGTCGTCCACGACAAGCTTTTGTCGTCGCTGAATTGTGGGACGCTCAAGGAGCAAAACGGGTCACACGGGTATTGGTTCCCTGACCTTATCTAATCCCTTGTTTTTCATTGGTTTAAGATGGGACGTTTTGGCGTTTCCTAAAAAAAAACGTTGATTTTGAAGATTCCGCCTCATCTTTGCACAGCGAAGAGGTCAGGTTGTTGATAACCTTTGAAACCATCGCGGGCGCGTTATCCCTAGTTGAACGCGCAATCGGACGACACCGAATGGCTCTCCCGAATTTCAATCAAAACAATTCGACTTGGGACGTTTACCGCACACGTTTTTGTGCGGATTGATTCCTTTCATTTTTGAGTTTATTTACTGACTTGGGCTTATGCCCTGAAGTGCTTGACGCACTGAAACCGCTCGGATATTCTGAGCCCACCCCTATTCAAGCCGAAGCCATCCCCGTTGTGATCAACGG
>JAPKAW010000172.1 GCA_028825055.1 Flavobacteriales bacterium
CCTTTTTCCGTAGCCATCAAAAGCGCGGCAGCTCCATCGTTCAAACCTGACGCATTTCCAGCGGTAACACTCCCCCCTTCTTTTCTGAAAGCGGGGCGAAGACGGCTTAATGCATCGACAGTTGTTCCCGGCTTCGCAAATTCATCGACACTTAAAATAAGGGCATCCTTTTTTCGCTGAGGAATTTCAACTGAGATGCACTCAGCATGCCGCGTCGCAGCATGCAACGCTGCTTTTTCTTGGGACCAACAAGCGAAGGAATCCTGATCTTCACGGCTAATCCCATGTAAATCCACAAGGTTTTCAGCCGTTTGCCCCATCCCCTCTGTGCCGTAAAGCGCCTCCATTCGTGGATTGATGAATCGCCATCCAAAACTCGAATCATGCAGCTGGCTATCACGACCAAAAGGTTGAGAGGCCTTTGAAAGAACCCATGGACCACGCGTCATGTGCTCCACACCGCCAGCAATCAAAACTTCGGCATCGCCCATGTGAAGCATGCGCGATGCATGAGCAGTTGCAGCCATGCCAGAAGCGCACAATCGATTGATCGTTTCACCAGGGACTGTCGGCGGCAAACCTGCAAGTAAACCTGCCATACGAGCGACATTACGGTTGTCCTCTCCCGCTTGGTTGGCACAACCCAAAAGCACATCGCCAATGGCATGTGGATCCAAGTTTGGATGGTTTTGTAAAAGTGCTTTAATTGGAAGCGCTGCCAAATCGTCTGCGCGCAGCGTCGACAGGGTCCCGCCAAATTTTCCAATGGGTGTTCTCACACCGTCTACCAAGTATGCGTCCATGAGATTTCAACCAATGTTCGGTCAAAGATAGGACTTGCTAAACGTTGAAAAGGCTGAATTGAAGTGCATTTTTGTGGTATGCGCATTGCCTTCGCTTCTACATTCCCTCCCTACCGCGGTGGAATCGCCCAATTTAATCAGAAGTTGACGCAAGCTCTTGTTGATGAAGGCCATGAAATGCTTTGCACCAATTGGAAGCGACAGTATCCGCGTTTCATATTTCCGGGTGAGTCTCAACTCACGCAAGGAGGCCACTTGGAAAGCGGCCCAATACCACTTCTTGATTCAATCGACCCGAGGACATGGAAGAACACCGCTAAGCACTTAATCGCTTGGAAACCCGACGCACTCCTAGTTCCTTTTTGGCATGCAGCTTTGACCCCAGCGCTTGGAAATGTAATAGCTCGAATGAAACGTGAAATGCCCGAGCTGTTGGTCATTGGTCTTATGCACAATGCGACATCCCATGATGCGAAAATTTGGGATGTTTGGCTCACAAAGCGATTTCTGAAGAGCGTCGATATCACGTGGACTCTGAGCGAGCAAGTGGCCGTTCGAATTCAAGACTTGTCGCCCAATCGCATTTCTAGGGTGTTTTTTCATCCCATTTACGACCAATACCCCAAATTACAAACGATGCAGGACGCACGTAAGGCGCTGCACTTACCATCACAAGATGAAGCGGATGTCGTTCTGTTTTTTGGACTCATTCGAGCTTACAAAGGATTGAAAACGTTGATTCGAGCTAAAGAACTGTTGGCGTCAAGAGACAAACCGGTCCATGTTCTCATTGCAGGGGAATCCTATGATGATTGGAAGCCATACCAAGCGTTGATTAACGCAGGCGCAAGCCCTGAGGAGGTGCACGTGCACAACCGATTTATTTTGGATGCTGAGCTGCCTAAATTCTTTGGGGCGTGCAATGCGGTTTGCCTTCCTTACCTGACGGCATCACAGAGTGGCGTAACGGCTATCGCACTGCACTATGGGATACCCGTCGTCGCCAGCGATGTAGGAGGTCTGTCTGAATACCTCAAAACTCCTGGAACCGGAGTTGTCTGCTCACCCAATAATCCGGCAGCACTCGCGACAGGAATTCAAAATGTCCTCGAATTACTTCCCGTTTCACCTGAGGCATTTGATGCAGCGCGGATACAATACTCATGGAACAACTTGGCCAAGGCCATGACTCAAGAGCTTAACGCAAACGCGGATTCTTGATATCAGCTGGAACGGCCATGCGATCGTCAAACACGAAGCGCTGTACCAACACGAACTCATCCCGGTAACGCGCATACATTCTAGCTCCGTCCCACTGATTGAGTTCACCAGCATCGTTGTATGTGTCCATGATAGGGTCCTTCCAAAACAGTTCGATCTCTTCTGGCGACGTGGCATCCCAATTCCATGCACGCAAGGTCAATGCAGGCTTCGTTGCAGAAAGCGTTGCCAATCCCTCTGGAGATAAATGATTATTGAATGTTTCCAGGTGTATTTTTCGAAAGAGGTTGAATCGATTTTGCCATGTCAACGTATCAATTGCGCGCAAAGACTTTCCCGATCGAAGCACTGCTAGTCCACCCACAGAATCAACCTCGATGGTATGAGACCACTCGGGGGTTTCATGATACGACACTTCAACCTTTCGCAACGTATTGGAAGGGAAATCAAACATCCCAGTATACCGCCATTCGACTTCCTCCGTGAAAAACCGAGTCGATAAGAACCCCGTGAATCCCTCCATGTGAGTGACAAAGGGTTCGTCTGCTATGCCCATCGATCCGTCACCGAGGACCATGTATGTTCCCGTGTGACTTTGCGTAGAAGTGCCGATGTACCACGTCTTTACAGGCTGATCTCCTCCCTGGTAAATCTCTACTTTTTTTGCGCGACCAGCCAATAAGCGATTGACGTTATCAAGCTCAGACTCTGAGACCGGGCGTTGCACAGCAATACGCTTAAATGTCTTGAGCAATAAATCAACTGCATCCTTTCTCGCTTTGTGCTCTCCATTGAGACTCCAATACCTTTCTCCAGGGATTCGTTCAAGAAGCGCCTGTCCGCCGTCCTTGTCCGCGATGAAAATGCGATTGACTGATGCGGTATCGACAACAGCAAAATCAGAAGCAGAAAAGCCGACTAACTCCGATGATTGCATTTGTGAATAATAGCGTAACCCTGCGGCTATAGCCGTAGCAAAGAGGAGGAAATAGAAGAGGCGAAGGTTGCGATTCATGCAAATGTGTTCAATTGGATTGGAAAAACCTGGCGTATCGGCGGCGGCGAAGGAATGTAAAAAACCATCCCAATATACCCGCTACAAATAAAGGGAGCGCAACCGCAATGAACTGCCATCCCGAACGTTCCTGGCGTATGCGCTCTACTTGCAAAGGGCGCAAAGCAATGCTGCGTGACCGCACCGAAATAGAGGCTACATCATCCAGCAAATAACTAACAGCGTTGTTGAGGAATTCTTTGTTGTCATAAACTACCCGTCCAGAATACCGATCGTATCCCAAGGGTAAAATCATAGGACCATTAGGGCCCTGCTTAACTTTGTTTCGAATAATATCGCCGTCACCGACCATGATCTGTGCCGTGCGTTTGCTGCGGTCTCGAAAAGCAAAATCAACATCTCTTCTCAATGTATCCGGGAGCCGATAGGCAAATGCCGATGTGAATTCGCCTTCCAACAAGACAGCAAATGGCTGGTTAGGCAATGGATTTTCCGTGAAATATTCGGGCGTTAAGTCTACAATACTGCTTGAAATACGAACCGGAGCTTTGTATTCTCGTGCCATTTCAGAGCTCTTCAACAAAACAGTCTTATGAATGGAGGGGTCGGTTCCCACTGTATCCAATCGTGAAACAAAGTCAAAATGAATGGGGTCTAGATTGGTCGTGATGGGATGACCCATTCCTTGCGGGATGGCTATCGGGGCAAAGTACCAATTGAACATCTGAAGATTCCGCTGATTGCCCATTGGACCCGCTCCCAAAGCAATGGGAGCACATTGCGCGTCCACGACTAAATTTCGATTGAAACGAACTCCGTAATGAAAAAGCTGATCGTAAATACCTAACTCGTTGGTTGTGCCCATCGTGTATTGGCTTGAAGCCAAGCTGTCCATGTCTGCCTGAATGGGGTCAATCAACCAAAGAATCTTACCTCCATTCATGATGAATTGATCCAGAATGACCTGGTCCTTTGAATCAAAGCTCGAGTCAGGCTTCGCAACAATTGCCAAGTCAAATAAATTGGTTCGGTACGACATCCCCTCCAACCGTTCGGATAAGACATTTAGCTGTCCGTTTAAACGGACTCGAAACACATCGTATTCATTCTCTAAGTCCATAACAAAATCTGCAACTTCCGAAGCTTCCAATTCTCCATGTCCTTCGATCATGGCAATGCTTGGCCGCTCTTCTCTTAGCAACCGACGTATAGCCGAAGCTATCTCAAATTCAATTGCATTGATCGAGCCTTGGATCATCGCTTCTGTCGGTTCTGGCATATCCGACTTAAAGAACTGAATGGTTTCCATTCGGTTTCTATGTGTGACGATAGCACCTGGCCATACCGTTTGAAAGGCTTTGATGCCATTCTCTTCAAAGGCGATTCGTGTAAAGCCCAATCCCTGCTCAAAAAGCTTTTCTTCATTCTGACCGATGGTTTGACGATCATCCGAAGCGTAAATATTGACGAATTGGAAGCGCATCTTGCCAGAGGCTGCTTCAGAAAATTCATTCATTTGAAATCGAATGGATCGCTCCAATCGTTTCCATTGAGCGGGGTATTCCCCAGCGAGATAACAGGTTACAAATACTTCA
>JAPKAW010000173.1 GCA_028825055.1 Flavobacteriales bacterium
ACGTCCAAACGCAAAAAGCCACCCGAGGGTGGCTGGTAACGTATTGATAATGTTTTGATAAGATTGGTTGCGGGAGTAGGATTTGAACCTACGACCTTCAGGTTATGAACCTGCGTGCCAGATACGTCAAAACCTTAGCAAATCCTCATTTTTCCCTTTGATTTCGGGAAATTAGACACAAGTTGATTGACGCAGAGAGTCACCGAATGCCATCAGTCACCTTCACTTTGCCGGACACAGGACGGACATGACATGCCAAAGATCAATGAGCGATTTATTAAAGACGTTGCTACTCCAGTTAAAGGAAGCAAAATTTACTACGACGATATCCTTCCAGGTTTTGGCTTGAGAGTAACCAAGAGTGCAGCAAAAGCATTTGTTCTCAATTTCCATATTGACCGCCACGAACGACGGATCACAATTGGCCGCCACCCCGCTTGGAGCGCTCGTGCCGCAAGAGAAGAAGCTAGCAGGCTGCGCCGCCAAATCGATCAAGGGATTGATCCCTTGGAAAAGAGAGAAGCGCGTGCTGTTGCACCAACGATATCTGATCTTTGGTGCGAATATCGAGCAAAACATCTCAGCGGATTGTCTGTGAGAAGTCAAAAAGACCAAACAAGTATGTGGGAACAGCTAATCCTCCCCGACTTAGCCATGCGCAAGGTTGCCGATCTCGGACCAAATGATATCGACAATTTGCATTCCCGTATCAGTGAAAGCACACCCACGCGGGCCAACCGAGTTTTGGAAGTGTTACGGAAGGCTCTAAACTTGGCTATTCGCAGGGGATGGATCGATAAGAACCCTGCTAACGGTTTCACGCGAAACGCAGAGCACAAGCGTGAAAGATACTTAACTTCGGCAGAGTATGACACAGTTCTTTCGGCGATCGACATAATGCCAAACCAAAAAGCCGCTGATGCCATTAGATTGCTTGTCTTGACTGGAGCAAGGCGCGGAGAAGTATTGGGGGCGATGTGGGAGGAATTTGATCTAGAGAAGGGCCTATGGATACGTGCGCCACACCGAAACAAGGATCGAAAAGCGAAGCGGATTCCGCTGTCGGGTGCCGCTTTGACTTTGCTCTCACGCATGAAAGAGGGCGCATCAGGCTCCCTCCTTTTCCCCACGATCAATGAGACGCCGATGTCGGATTTGAATCGCCCATGGGGGTGGTTGAAGTTGAAAACAGGGTTGGACGATATCCGTGTCCATGATTTGCGGCATTCATTTGCATCGCTCCTTGTATCTAATGGCCAAAGTTTGGAAACTATCGGGGCTCTTTTAGGCCACACACAGCTTCAAACTACGATGCGGTACGCACATCTATACGACGATACTATGAGAGCCGCTGCGGATAGTTTTTCGAAGAGCCTAACAGGGAAATTCTGACAAAATCCTTCTGTAAGCAATTGAAGTTGAAACAATTTCCCGAAATCGAATGAAGTGTTATATTGAGTTTAAAGATTCATTCTGCGTACAAATGTCCTCTGAAGTATTGAGAAAACCCCAATACCCGCCAAAAAATTGTGAGACCCAATGAGCATTGAAGGATCAATTCAAAAAATATTAGGAAACGCTCTGGACTGGATACCCCTAAACGATTTTCTCGGAAACCTTTCAGACGAACAGTTCCAAACCCTGATCGATAGTATTCAAATGGGACAGGTCTCTACAACTGGCATGCACTACTACGATGGCTGCAAAGAAAAAGAGTCCCCCAACCATTCCAGAATCGATCTGGGCCTCAGTCCTTGGCAAAACTGGCATCAAACAATTCGAACAAGTGGCGATGGTGCCTTAGAGTTCTGGCTCACTGAGAACGTCAGTCAAGCAGTTGTGCAGAAAATCCTTTTGAGCGTCAAAGATCTGCGAGCCGTTTTTAGGTTCAAAAATGCAGGGGGCCGCCCCCCTGCCATGAGTCCAAAAGTTTGGGCCTATCTCACGGTAAAATTTGCACATGACACCTTCGGGTCAGCAGAAGAGGAGCTTACAAACCTAGAGCTCCTAGAAGACCTTTGGACCGATGGGGGGATGATTAGTAACGGTAGAGGAATTGAGTATATGAAGGAGTACCTGAACTACGTACCACTTTTGGAGCAAATGTATTTTCCGGAGTAACGCGTAGTATCCCAATAAAATAAGGTTTAGCGGGATTCGCGAGCACACATTTTCCCATGATAGCATCACTAGGACATTAGCAACGTCCTAGGAGACACTGATGGAACATAAATCACTTTACATGACACCCAAAGAGGTCACGCACCTCTTAAGCGTCTCACGCCGAACCCTGGATCGCTGGCATGCCCTTCGAAAAGGTCCCGCTCGATCTAAGGTTGGCCGAACAATCCTTTTTAGCAACAAGGCAATTTCAAGCTGGCTCGCATCAAACGAAACAGAACCTACGCGGTCCTTTTTGGAGGAAAGCCAATGATCAATCATGCTTTGAACTATGGAAAGAATGATTTTGCAGTATTTCCACTTCATTACATACTGGACGGACACTGCTCATGCGAAAACTCCTCGTGTTCTAGTCCTGGAAAGCACCCCATGCTTTCAGGCGGGCACACGATTGCATCAAAAAATGAAACGCAGATTCGAAACTGGTGGTCTCAGCACCCTTTGGCGAACATCGGGATTGCGACCGGAACCATCTCAAATCTTTTCGTACTCGACATCGATACTGGAGGCGAAAAAACTGGTTTTGACTCCCTATCAACTTTGGAGACTAAGCATGGTTCCCTTCCCGCAACACCGCGGGTGCGCACAGGGAGTGGGGGAGAGCATTTCTATTTCTGGTGTGATGACCCGGAGATGCGAAACAGCGCCGGCAAGATCGGTCAAAACATCGATGTGCGGGCCAATGGAGGCTACGTCGTCGCCCCCCCTTCCACTCATATTTCTGGCAATATTTACGATTGGATCGAACAATGAATATTCCATTGAAGGCGGCACCATTGCCATCGTTCATCAAAGAATTGGCTAAGACACCACATAAACCAGCCAACTCCAATATTTCTCCAGGGCAGCAAACCAAGGAAATTGGGTCACGCAACAACACTTTGACTAGCACGGCAGGGTTCCTACGACGAACACAAAACCTGCCGGAGGAAGAACTTTTTGTAAAAATTAGCGCGCTCAACTCGTCGTTCACATCCCCTCTAGCTGAAAATGAGGTCCGGAATATTTGCAAAAGTGTCTGTCGGTACCCTGGTGGGCTTTCCACTCAGTTTAACGACGTTAATTTATCGCGTGACTTGGCAAAAAAACTGTCAGGTTATCATCTTTGTTGCCAGGAGCGAGGATGGATGGCCTTTGATGTGAAAGTTTGGAGAAGCGATCCCTCAGGAACACTCTCATTTGAGGCAACTAAAAGGTTTGTCGAGAAACTTAATCAAGATGCAAAACTGTCTAGCGATCTTGAAGCTGTCAAAAAGGCAAAAGCATACCTCCAAGCGAACAAAGTTGGGAACCTGCATAAGCTTTCCCGAAGCGATCGGGCTCTTCAAGCTCGTCTTTCAGATTTTGACAAGACAGAAAACCTACTTAACTTGGGAAATGGCACACTAAATCTTGAAACCAGAACTCTGCAACCACATACGGCAGCTGACAGACTTACCAAGATCGCAAACGTAGAGTTCGATCCAAATGCTGAGTGTCCTACTTTTGTCAACTTCATAGCCACAAGCTTATCATCCGCCCACCGAGGTTTTACACAACGTTTGTTTGGATACATGTTGTTAGGAAATCCTGTCGAGCAACGGTTTGCAATATTCCATGGAGCGGGTGCAAACGGCAAATCTACCCTCATAAACTCGATTGCCAATTTATTGGGTAGATACGCTGCAACGGCCGAACCAAGTACTTTCATGAAACAACAGTCAACTCAGATCCGCAACGATCTGGCCAGGCTAAATGGCCCACGGCTGGTGACGGCGTCTGAGCTTGCAGCGGGGCAAATCTTAGATGCTGCCCTCGTCAAAAGAATGACGGGAGACGACCCCATTACCGCTCGTTTCCTCAACCAGGAATTCTTCGAGTTTAGGCCAAAGTTTACGATATTTATGATCACCAACTCGCTCCCTGTGATCAACGGCAGTGACAAGGCACTTGCTCGCCGGATAATCCTTCTGCCCTTCAACAAAGTCGTCAAGGAAAGCGAGAGAGATCCCAAACTCATGCAAAAGCTTGCCGACGAAGGGCCGGGGATCCTTAATTGGCTACTTGATGGCTTGGCAGATTATCGGCTTCAAGGTCTGAATTGCCCAACAGACATTCAGGACGCCGTGGACACCTACGTTGAAGGCGCTGACTTGATTGCTGGGTTTCTATCCGATGAAACAACCATCAATGCAGAGGGAAGTGCGGCGGCTCGAGAACTCCATTTGCGTTACCGGATGTGGTGCAGCCAACAGGGCTTGAAGGCATTAAGTCAGCCGCAGTTTAAATCTGAATTGGAGAAAAAGCCTGGAATAAGTCAAAAAAGGAAAAACTCGGGAGTTTTTTGGACGGGCATCGCGCTGAACAAAGGGGGGATGGGAGTGTAGTTAGTGTAGTTGCGAATAGCCCCACAAAATATATGCTATACTCGGAGTCCTTGATCACCCGACTTTTGTATTGACGGACTGAGCGA
>JAPKAW010000009.1 GCA_028825055.1 Flavobacteriales bacterium
GGAGGTTACAGTGGGCTGAAAGGCTGATCAAGACACCAGAGATACAGGTCTTCGGTAAGCAGAATTCGGAAGCAGTTGAATCTACTGAATCCATGTCAAAGCGGGATTATGTAGAAAGTTCTTGGAAGATCTCAGAGGTCAAGGAGCAACTTACGACAAGGGAGGTATGATTATTGGCGAACCAAGGTGAACCCCATGGAGTGCATAAGTCAACTCCATAATTCGGAGGAACAGGATCAAGACGAGGTTCGCGTACGAATACAAAAAAGGCCCCTAAATCAGGGGCCTTTTTGATTCAAGGAATCACAAATTTCGCAGATAAAACTCAGCCTTCAATAGCTGGATTCACAAAAGCCTTGATCGTGAGGAACGTTTGTCCCGGGTCGGTATTGGCATCAATAGTGACCTTCTTGGTCTGTGCGTTTTTCTTGCCTTTGGAATTGAACTTCACTTCAATCTGTCCTTTAGCTCCAGGAGCGATAGGCTCACGCGGACATTTGGGAACGGTGCATCCACAAGAACCTTTGCACTTATCTAAGATCAAAGGCTCAGTGCCCGTGTTGGTGAATTCGAACATGTGAGTAGCCGATTCGCCTTCTTCCAAAGTGCCGAAGTCGTGGTCGTATGAAGCGAATGTCATGACAGTGGTTGGGCCAGCAGGAGCCTGTACCGTATTCTTCGCAGGGTCGAAAGTTTCCTTTTGTCCTGGACTCGTGTTCACAGGGATGTCATTCGCATCGACTTTCGTTCCAGCGGGGCGAGAGGCACTCTTTTCCGAGGCGTCGTTGTCGCAGCCACCTAAGATGAAGGCGATCGCTGCAACAGCGAGGAGGGTGTGTTTTAATTTCATGGGGTTAATTTGAGGGCTAAATTACGTCAATGCATCAAAAGGAATCGTGTGCAAGGTTGGCCTTTTCAAACGTTCCATCTTGTAAAATTGTAACGGCACGCTGTAAGCTTTCATTCAATCCGGAAATCACCCGGTAAAAAGTAGATTGCTTGAGCATATTTCGGCCAATCATCGCTTTGATCCTCAGTGAAATTGCATCAGCGGAAGTTTCCCAGCCATCTGCATCAAACTCTATGCCCTCCTCTTCAACGAAGGCTAAAAAATCAGCGCTCATCTTCTCTGAAAGGACGAAGTCACGAATGAAATCATCTTCTGTCGGATACTCCTTTTCTAGGGCTTCCCTACGTGAGTCAACAAAGTTTAGAGCAAAACGGTTATCCAGTCCTTTGCGCAAGATTCGACTGAAAAACTCGGAATTATCCGTGGTGTCGATAGGGACAAAAATGTCCGGTAAAATTCCTCCACCTCCGTAGACTGTTCGTTCTTGGATCCGCGTGGTGAATTTCAAACTGTCTGGCAACTCTAAACTGTCGAGGCTGAGCAATTCACCCGATGTGTACCGTTCGTAGTTCTCCTTTCTATAGGCATCAACGCCTTCGTCGTACGGCTTTTGAATGCATCGGCCCGAAGGGGTGTAGTATTTCTGAACGGTCAAGCGAACGGCGGAGCCATCAGGTAAATTCACGGGGCGTTGAACCAATCCCTTGCCAAAACTACGTCGCCCGACAATCAAGCCGCGGTCCCAGTCTTGAATGGCCCCTGAGACAATTTCAGAAGCAGAAGCAGAACCCTGATCAATTAAGACCACCAAACGGCCTTTCTCAAAGCGCCCTGGGATACGTGCTTTCGTGTTTTCTCTTGGAAAGGCGCGTCCTTCTGTATACACGAGTAACTTGTCTTCAGAAAGAAATTCGTCAGCCATTTGGATTGCTGTTCGCAGCATGCCCCCACCGTTTCCTTGCAAATCTAAAATCAAGTCGTCCATGCCTTGGTTGCGCAACTTGGCCAGCGCCTCATACATCTCTGCCATGGTTGTCTTGGCAAATCGATTGACTTTGATGTAGCCAATGCCAGGGGCGGCCATGTAAGAAGCATCAACAGAAAAAATGGGGATTTTATCACGAATGATTTCAAAAACAAGCAATTCCCTTTCGCCGCTGCGCTTTATTCCCACGGTCACTTTGGTGCCCTTCTGACCTTTGAGCAGGCGTTGTACGTCCTTGTTCGTGACGCCCGTTCCAGCCACAACTTCTCCATCCACGGTCACGATGCGATCACCGGACATGATACCCAGTTTCTCTGAGGGTCCTCCGGAGATGGGAGAAACAACCATGATGGTGTCCTTGAAAATATTGAATTGAATCCCAACACCTTCGAAATTTCCGTTGAGGGGTTCATCCGCCGCTTTCAATTCATCCGCAGGGATATAGACCGAGTGGGGGTCCATTTCCTCCAACATTGCAATGATTGCTGCTTCCACCAACGCCTCTGAGTCCACCTCTTCCACATAAATCTGATTCACGTAGTAGAGGAGCGCGTTGAACTTTTGACTTTGCGTTTGACTTTGCGTCTGGCTCTCTTGAGCTTGCAAACTATTGAAATTACTCGACCATGCCGATGCGATGAGACAAAAGACGAGAGATAAAAAAGCAGATTGTGGCATGGCTCCATCGATGTTGAGCGCTCAAGTTACCGCTTCAAGGTTGAGAGAGAAATAAGAATGCGCCCCAATTTTCCCCAAATTATTCGGAATAAACCGCGTAATTTTGATGCTCAACCTGTAAGAACATGAGAACCCGATTGAATCTCACTCCTTTATACAAAGGCGCAGTGCTGCTGTTTATTTCGATGTATACGGTAATACCTACCTCGAGTCAGACTGTGGTTTTGGAGTCAAGTGACGCTGAAGTTCCCGTTGTGACACTTGAGTCACCAGGAATGGATCAACTTTTGGCGAGAGCGTGGTGGCACGAAGAGAATACCGGGAAGACCATGCAGGGTCACATCGTGGATACTGACATCAATTTTTTCGAAGAAGCTTACTATGGGATTTCCGATGGTCTTGAGTCGTGGCAATTGTTTGTGAACATTGAAAATGCCCCGGCATTATGCGTGTATTTTGAATCCTTTCATTTGCCTGTTGGAGGCGAGCTTACCTTAGAATCTCCTGAGGGTGCTTTTGAAGTTCCTTTTGTGGAAGGTCCCATCGATCATCTGGAAAATAATGACCATGGATTGTTCGTGAGCGGTGAAGTTCCTGGAGAAATGGGGTTGATTAGGTATACGCAGCCTGTGGGTACGGTCGGGACACCTTCCCTCCACATCAATGGGGTCGGCGTGCTTTTTCGGTTTCTGTGGTTGGACGGTGAATACGATGTTCTGTTCGAAAACAACCGCGGTTCAGACCCATGTGAGGTGAATGTGAATTGCCCGGAGGGTGAGGACTGGATTTGCCAGAGAGATGCGGTTGTTCGCCTGCGGATTACGCAAAATGGCGGCATCTTTTTATGCTCGGGTGCGATGGTCAACAATACGGCTCAGGACTGTAAGCAAATGCTGCTGAGCTCCTTTCATTGTGCCGATGAAGTTGAAGAGAACGAATGGGCCTTGTTGAAGGTGCGTTACAATTATGAGTTTTTTGAATGCGAAGGCATTTCAAGTTTCAATTCGCACGTCCGCACAGGAGTCGAGCTTCTCACCAGCTCGGATGATGCCGTGGGAAACAACATCAATGGTTCTGATTTTTTGTTGTTAGAGGTAGAGGACAATGTTTTTGATTCTTGGGTTCCTTTTTATGCAGGGTGGGATGTTTCGGGCGAGAATCCAGAAGAGGGGGTGGGCATCCACCATCCCGCTGGCGATCGGAAGAAGATTTCGACCTACGTCAGTTCGCCAACCAATAGCAGCGCCTACCACCCGGGGGCACACTGGCGTGTTTACTGGACGGAGACCGAAACCAACCACGGAGTGACTGAAGGCGGTTCATCCGGTTCTCCGTTGTTTGATCAAAACGGACGAATTGTCGGCACCTTGACCGGGGGCGCGTCGTTTTGTACAAACCCAAATTCCCCCGACTACTACGGCAAGATGAGTTACCACTGGGATGGCAATAATCCCATTTCGGAGGTTGAAAAGCTGTACAATTTCTTGGATCCCCAGGGAACGGGAATCGAGGTGCTCGAGGGGAGCTACGTGACCGAATTTGAAACGCCTTGCGCCGGCCAGTCCGTATGTGGGATTGTTGATGTCGAAGAGCAGTGGCTTCGAGAAAACACGTGGTCACTGCACCCGAATCCATCGAACGCACTGGTCACATTGCTCTGGTCTGGTGAATTGCGTGCTCAAGAGGTGAGGCTCTATGATCAAACGGGACGACCGGTTGAGACCATTTCTTTCCAAGGTTTAGAAAAGCCTCAGTTTTCGGTGGCCCATTTGCCTTCAGGCGTATACTATGTCACATTGCAAACTGAGGGCGGTGCTACCGCTACACGAAAATTGATGGTGGCAAGCGCTCAGTGAGCGACCCACGTTAATTTTTCTAATTCCACGCGGGTTCGGAATGATCCGAATAAGACGAGGGCATGCTTTTGATTCAATTCAATGACTTCCCCCCGCTCTTTTCCCCCATTGCGAAGCCGCACGATGGAACCGATTTGGATGCGCTCCACAAAGTGCTTTGGACGTTTCTTCGGAGCACGGGCTGCGGAGGCTTTGCGTTTGTCTATGGTGGCTTTGGCTGCGTTGTCCAATTTGGAGCGTTCCATGGCCAGGTATTTCCGGACATCTTCAAAAAGCTCCTTGTTCTTACTTTCAGCTTGATACCGATCAACAAATTGCAGCAGCCGTCTCCCTCTATTTAAAGCGGTGTTTTGTTCTTCTCCTACCGTCTGTTGGTGAACGGAACGCTCATCTAAATGCGCTTGATTCGACTCGAGTTGGAACCGCAGTTGGTCGTTTTCCAATTCCTTTCGCAGGTTCCGATCCGTTATTTTGGAAAGGGTATTTTTCTCTTTTTGAAGTTCACCAATCAGTTCATCCAGACGGACCTTGCGCCCATCTAGCTTTCCTTTCGCTCGACTGATGAGGTCGTTGTCGATGCCATTGATGGTAGCGACTTCGAAGGTGAATGAGCTTCCGGGTGTGCCGATGTCCAACTTGAACAGTGGCTCTAAGGATTCTCTATCGAATCGCATCGAACCATTCAATGCCTCGGGCAGTTGCGCAGCGCGCGACTTGATATTGGCGTAGTGCGTGGTGATGACCCCGAAACAGCCCCGGTGATAGAGTTCTTCAAAAAACACTTCGGCCAATGCTCCTCCGAGTTCAGGGTCCGACCCGGTTCCAAACTCATCCAATAAAAGGAGGGCACGCCCATTGGCCACCTCGAGAAACCCTTTCATGCGGTTCAGGCGGTAGCTGTACGTGCTTAGTTGGTTTTCAATGCTCTGGTTGTCTCCGATATCGGTGAGCAATGCGTCGAAAAACCCCATTTCACTGTTGGGGTGGGCTGGCACCATCAGCCCGCTTTGAAGCATTGCCTGCAATAAACCTACTGTTTTGAGCGTGATGGACTTTCCACCTGCATTGGGCCCAGAAATAACCAGCATCCGTCCTTTGGGATGAAGCGCAATGGTTTGCGGTTCCGTATTCATTCCCGCCTTTTCATTTTGCAGGTAAAGAAGGGGGTGGTACGCTTGAATCAAGTGAAAACCGCTTTCTGTTCGCAAGCCCGGCAGGTCTCCACCCATTTCTTGAGCGAGTTGCACTTTAGCTCGAATCCAGTCTAATTCGACCAGCAATATTTGATACGCCTTGATCAGCGGAAGGAGCTTGCGGATATCTTGTGTAAGATCACGTAGGATCCGTAAAATCTCTTTGCGCTCATCATCTCGCAGCATCTCCATCTCAAAATTGAGCGAAATATTGATGGCTGGCTCGATGAATGTGATGCTGCCGTTGTTGGACTGTCCGAGGACGGTTCCGGTCACCTTTCTTTTGTGTGTGCTGTTGATGGAAAGCACTCGACGGTCATTGATAAAACCCTCCTTAGTGTCGGCAAGCCAACCCCTTTCAGCGCAATCTTTGAGGGACTTGATGAATTGGCGGTTAATGGACCGCCTAACACGGATCACATCTTCTCGAATCGTGACAAGCTTTGCGGAGGCATTGCTTCGGACATTCCCCTTGGCATCAAAGACCTTGTCAATGGGGTCGATGAGTTCAGTTGTAGTCTTGACGTTTCGTAATAAATAGAGGAGGCGGGGGTTGATGGAATCCCGACCTTGAAGGGCGGCAACGACATCATTGATCGTTTCAGATGCGACGCGCAAGCGCATGAATTGCGGTTCACTTAAGACAGATTCGCGAATACTCAGCCGTTCAATTTCCCGATGGATTTCGTCGCAACCTACCGCTGGAAACGGAATGGATTCACGCCGTATTTGAAGAAACTCTTTGGTTTCCTCCAGCGCACGCACCATCCGCTTTCTGTTGCGGAAGGGTTTCAGGTTTTGAGCGCGCTCTTGGGCTGATGGGTTGTGGCAATATCCCAGCAATAAGGTTCTTATGGCATTGAATTCCAGGTCACGCGAAGTCTGGGTGTCAAAGGCGCCCATGTAGTCGCCGCTCCAAACATGTAGCGAGCTTTTGGCGCGTAGCTTTTGCGTCTTCTTAGGGTTGGTTCCCTTGTTGCCTTCCGGATTCATAATCAGGTCATCGGGGGTTCTGTTCCGTCAAGAGGGGCACGAGACCATCCCCGCTCTGCACAGCAAGCCATGGCCCAATTGAACGCGGCCATGCGATTGGATGCGTCGAACCAATTGATTCCGTCCATTCGTTTGAACCAGGTCATTTGACGCTTCGCAAACTGCCTCGTATGGACTTGAATGGCGGAAATGGCTTGGTCGCGAGATAGTTTTCCATCGAAGCAATCAAACCACTCTCGATACCCTACCGTTTGCAGTGCATTGAGATGCGCCTTTGGATGCAGTTCGCGCGCCTCGGATTCAAATCCGCTTTGCACCATCTGCGCTACCCGTGCGTTGATTCGGTCGACGAGCCATTCACGGTTCATTTCAAGGCCTATGATTCGAATGTCGAAGGGTCTTTCCGTTGCGGAGTTGCTATGGTGCGAAGAAAATGGTTTCCCGCTGGCCAAGCACACTTCCAATGCGCGAATGACGCGTTGTGTGTTGGATCGATCCATTTTGGCATAGTGAATGGGGTCCAATTCCTCTAGCTGCTTGAGCAGTGAGTCAGCTCCATTTTCTTCCAGCTCCTTTCGAAGACGGTCACGGATTTCAACCGAAGCAGGCACTTCGTCGAGTCCTTCCAAAACGGCTTTGATGTACAATCCACTGCCCCCTACCATGACGGCGGTGCGGTGACTTGAGAACCAGTTTTCCAACCAGCGTAGGGCGTCCTTTTCGAATTGTCCAGCGCTGTACAAATTCTCGACATCTAAGAAGTCGATAAAATGGTGAGGTACTTCTGCACACTCAGTGGCAGTTGGTTGAGCCGTCCCAATGCGCATGCCACGATAGACTTGACGAGAATCGGCGTTCAATATTTCACATCCCAGCCATTTCGCCAATCCAATGGCCATGCTTGTTTTGCCAATAGCTGTGGGTCCAACTACGACAAAGAGCAGCGGACGTTCACCGGGTGCAAGGGGCGCCGATGGAGAGTTGTGGGAGGAAGCGGAGGGGGTCAAGGGGCCGTTGCGTATTCAAAGAAGGTCACCATAATCATCGATGTTGTCCATTTCGCCGCTTTGTGTTTCGTCTTTGTCTTCGTCCCCACTGAGGTAGGCATCCAATTCGGGGTCTCCCGTTGAATACGGTTCGGAGTCACCCTTTTTGGCCTGTTCAATTTCTTCGGCCAATGAGCCCAAGTCGTCCAACCCTTCAGGTTGACGGCTATTCGGGTCCGGTGCAGTTCCAAATTGTAGCATGAGCCGGGGGTAGGAAGTGTTCTCATCGGCCTCCTCCAACGAAATGGGCTCCAAATAGAAACACCACATTCTTAAGTAGTCGTATGCATAGACTCCTCGAGCTTCCAATGTGGGCAATAGGTCACCCACGGTGGTTGATTCCATGCTCGGTAATTCGGGAGACATGGACATCAGGGGGATTTCGTCACCGCGATCCCACGCTTCGTTGCTTTTGAAAAAAGAAGCCATTTCTGGAGCGTTGTTCCAGTCGAAGGCATCGAGTGTCGCTAGATGCAAGTGCTCCAAGGGGGCACTCATTTCAATTTCAATGTCCCGAAAAACATCGTCTTCGGTGTCGAGAATTGCACGGAGTTTTAGAATCGAAGCCATGGCTTAAAGGTACGCTTTGACGGCCGTTGGGTCAATGTGGTGGTGGTTGGCATGGTGGATGCACTTACCATCTCGAATGACCAGCATTTGCGGGGATTCGTGGTGTATGTTGAGCGTCTCACTAATGTTCTGACTGACATCTCGGTGAGCCAATAAGTCTAATAGCAGGGGGCGTACAGTCGTCGGGAGGTCCCACTGACTCGTTGTCAACTTTAGCGCCATGCGGCTAATGCTACAACGGGTACTGTGTTTGAACACGACGACAAGTTGCTCGTGCGAAGCGGTCAAGGCAGTTTGAAATGTTTCCTTGGAGTCCAATGTTTCCCAATCCATTTGAAGCGGTAAATTTGTCCAACAAAAGTACCACGGTTCATGGACACGCGCATTATCAAAATCGCTTTGGCGTTAGGGAGTTTGGCTTATGCCATTTCTTTGTTTCTGAAAGGACATATCGGGAGTGGTGTGGGCATGATCCTGATTTGTGCTCTATTCGTTTTGATGACCCTGCAAAGTTTGCGGTTGATCATGGCGTTTGTCAACTTGCGTCAACAGAAGATGGACGATGCAAGAAAATGGTTGAGTCGAGTCAATCCAAAGCATCTATGGCCGCGGAGACGGGGGTATTGGTATTTTTTGATGGGTAGCTTGGCCATGGAGCACAATATGAATGATGCCGAGCGTTTGTTGCGGGAAGCGTTGGAAATGGGCTTGAAACAAGACCACGATAAAGCCGCTGTAAAATTGAATTTGGCCGTCGTGGCTTCATCGAAACGCAAACCTAAATTGGCCAAAGTCTTACTGGCTGAATGCAAGCGTCTTGACAAGAAGGGTATGCTGAAGAAGGACATCAAACAAGTGGAGGCCGCCATTCAAAACCCACAGGTCATGCGCATGCGTGGCCGCTAGGGCATTACAAAGCCGCCATTTTGATCGCGTTTAGTTTGCGGGAGCAGCTCTTTTCAAATCAGACGGCGAGCAACGCTCTCAGCGCTTCTTCCAAGCGGTGATTGGCCAAGAATTGTTTCTCTAAATCTGCGGCAAATGGGAAGGCGGTATCCAGTCCGGCCACCCGCGTCACTGGGGCATCTAAATCTGTCCAGCACGATTCTTGGATGCGCGCGCTAATTTCTGCGCCAATGCCGCCTGTCATGGTGCCTTCGTGCAATACTAAAGCACGGTTCGTTTTTCGAACACTCGCCATCACCGTTTCCTCATCCCAAGGAAGTAAGGTCCGCAAGTCGATGATTTCCAACGACCATTCCGGGTGTTCTGATTGAAGCAACTCAGCCCAAATCACTCCCAAGCCATAGGTTACAATGGTGGCATCTTGACCTGCTGAGGCCATACGCGCCTTTCCAATGGGAGTTCTGAAGGGTGTTTCGGTGACCATGCCCGAAAGAGAGCGGTACAAAAACTTATGCTCGAAGTACAGCACCGGATTGGGATCTTCAAAGGCTTCGATCAATAGACCCTTGGCGTCTTCTGGAGTAGAGGGGTAGACAATCTTCAGGCCCGGCACGTGGAAGAACCACGCTTCAATGGATTGGCTGTGAAAGGGGCCCGCACCCACATTTCCGCCTGTTGGCATGCGCACCACTACATCAGCGGCTTGCCCCCATCTCCAATGAATCTTCGCAAGGTTGTTGACGATTTGATTGAATCCTACCGTTGAAAAATCACTGAACTGCATCTCCATCATGGCCTTCTTGCCAGCGATTGAAAGTCCCAATGCCGCACCAACGATGGCCGATTCGCAGAGTGGTGTATTTCGAACGCGATCTTTCCCAAACCGATCGGTGAATCCTTCGGTTACTTTGAAAACACCTCCATAATCGGCGATGTCTTGCCCCATGAGTACCAGGCTGTCATGGCGCTCCATGGCCTGGCCAAGTCCATCTTGGATGGCATCGATCAAGCGCATTTCCCGTTTTGCAACAAGGGATACCGTGGCTTCGGGCAATGTTGATTCTGGAATGGGGGCGAAGCGGTCATTCAATTCCGTCGCCAGATCCGCTACGATGGCGGGTTCTGCAGCTGCAAACTTGAGCCCGTGTTCGATGGTGGCTTTGTGTTCTTTCCGCAAATTCTCAAGATGCGCTTCGGATATAACACCCGACGCGATGGCCCATTCAGTAAACCGCTCGACCGGGTCAATTTGTCCCCAATGATCGATGAGGCCTTCAGGATAGTATTTGGTGCCCGATGCTTCCTCATGTCCGCGCATTCGGAATGTCTTGAATTCCAAAATAATGGGCCGTGGCCGTTCTCGAACCTCCTGCGCTGCGTGTTGCACAGCGTGGAAAACAGCCAGAATATCGTTGCCGTCGACTTGGATGGCGTCTTCTTGGGGAATGCCGTACCCAATGGCTTTGTCTGTGAAATGCTCGCAACGAAACTGCTCAGAGGAAGGAGTCGATAAGCCCCACGAGTTGTTTTCAATGCAAATGACGACCGGTAAATCCCAGACAGCAGCTACGTTGACGGCTTCGTGAAAGTCACCTTCAGAAGCGCCGCCGTCTCCCGTAAAGACCAAGGTCGCTTTACCGTTGTTGTCCAATTTGTGGGACAAAGCAATGCCATCGGCAATGCCCAACTGCGGTCCGAGGTGGGAAATCATGCCCACTATGCGGTGCTCTTTAGAACCAAAGTGAAAAGAGCGGTCGCGTCCTTTAGTAAAGCCATGGGCTTTGCCTTGGAATTGAGCAAACAATCGGTCTAGGCCAATGCCCCTTGTAGTGAAGATGCCCAAATTTCGGTGCATGGGCAAAATGAACTCATCGGGGTGGAGTGCTGCTGCAACCCCCACGCTAATGGCTTCCTGTCCCATGCCGCTGAACCATTTTGAGATTTTCCCTTGGCGCAGTTGACTCATCATTTTCTCTTCAATCATCCGCGGAAGCAGCAGTTGACTGAACAAAGTTCGGATGACTTCGTCGCTTAGGTTTTTTCGCTCAAATAGGAGCGGATTGTGCGGAAAATCTGAAGGTTTCATGGAATCAGTTGCATGAATCACGAAGGTACGTTGTTCCGCTTTTCTGCTTCCATGCCAGTCGGGATTATCTTCGTCCCATGACCAATTCAACTGGTAAGGCTCATCGAAAAAGAAAACCTAGGGCAAATCACGCCTTCCAAGATCGCAAACGACTGGATTCTCCATTGGGCCAAGTGGAGGTGCGATTGCCTGCAAGCTTGGCTGCTCAGCACGAAATCTTAGCGCAGGAAGTGGCGGATGCAGCCGGTTGGTTACTCGACGAGTTGGGAGACTTTCGAGTGGTTCGGAAAAATCTGGATGCCAGGAGGCGTCCCGTGAAAGCCGTTTGGACGGTCGATGTTGCTCAACAGGGCCACGTGCTGCCAGCTATAGAGTTTCCTATTTGGAACGCAGCGCCTTTGTCGTCAGAGGCCCCTGAAGTCATCATTGTTGGTGCAGGGCCTGCGGGGTTGTTTGCCGCTTTGGAATGTTTGGAACAGGGTTTGCGTCCAATTATCATTGAGCGTGGAGCCGCTGTGCGCCAGCGCCGAAGGGATTTGGTGCGCATCACGCAAGATCATCAGGTCAATCCTGATTCAAATTATTGCTTTGGCGAGGGTGGTGCTGGAACGTACAGCGATGGCAAACTGTATACTCGCAGCCACAAAAGAGGTGATATCCGCTCTGCTTTAGAATGTTTAGTTGCTTTTGGTGCAGACCCCGCTATTTTGGTGGATGCGCATCCGCACATTGGAACCAATAAGTTGCCGGGAATCATCCAATCGATGCGTGAGGCCATTGTGAATGCCGGAGGTGAGGTGCATTTTGGTTGCCGCATGGTCGATGTTCTCGAGACAGCGGGGAGTGTAAAGGCCATTCAGTGGTTGGAGTTGTCTACGGGCCGCACTGTGGAACGCGCTTGTGAGGCCATGGTCTTGGCGACAGGACACAGCGCACGGGATGTATTCTTATTGATGCATGGCAAAGGATGGAAGTTGGAAGCGAAACCCTTTGCCATAGGCGTGCGTGTTGAGCATCCCCAATCTTTGATTGATCAGGTTCAATACCATGGAGAAGAACGGGGCGATTGGCTTCCGCCAGCATCCTACAAATTGGTTTGCCAGGTGGATGGTCGCGGTGTGCATTCATTTTGCATGTGTCCCGGAGGAATCATTGCTCCCTGTGCCACAGAACAAGAGCAGATCGTGACAAACGGCTGGTCCCCTTCGAAGCGAGACAATCCTTATGCCAACTCAGGCATGGTGGTTCAGATTGACCACGAAATTTGGGAGCAGGCTGGATTTCATGGGCCTCTTGGAGGGCTCGACTTTCAACGCATGGTCGAACAGGCATGTTGGGCTGCTGCCGGAAAAACGCAGCGTGCGCCCGCGCAACGGTTATTGGATTTCCTAGCAGGGGACGAAGGACGGGTGTCGCGTGACTTGCCAGTGTGTTCTTATGTGCCAGGGGTTGTTTCGGTCAACTTAAGGGAGCTGCTTCCTGCGAGCATCGCGAAGCCATTGGTTGAAGGCTTGCGTGCGTTTGGTCGTAAAATGCCAGAATTTCTACATCCCGATGCCATTTTGGTAGCGCCGGAATCGCGCACGTCCAGCCCAGTTCGCATTCCACGAGATTCTGATACGTTGGAGCACCCTGAAGTGTCAGGATTTTACCCCTGTGGTGAGGGAGGGGGGTATGCCGGTGGTATTCTTTCTGCAGCTTTAGATGGAACGAGAGTGGTGCAAAAACTAGCACTAAAGCATTCGCTAAAACAGGTGTAAATGGCAAAGCAGGCCAGTCCAATGAAGGGCTGACCTGCTTGACTTGAAATCTAAGGGTGTTCAATGCATGAATTGCACAACACCTTCTTCAGACCATGTGTCCCGCATCGCCTTTACTTCGTCAAAATCGATTAAGCGTCCTTTAAAATCGCCAATGATCTGTGCGTTGGCAAATCCGTTTTCCTTCATCTCGTAGAGTAATTGCTCTGCTTGATCGAGGCTAGAAGTCGATGGAGTAACAAGGCACAATTCACTTGTTTGATTGAACTTTTGAATCACCTCACCTTTCAATAAAAAGGGAGCGACTTCTTCCATGTTCAAATCGCGTATTGCATCGGCGAGCTGTATTCTAAAAGTCGGCTTTATCGCCTTGTGAAGGGCTGCTAAAACCGTGTTTACTTCGAGGTCAGAGCGCTCAGAACGAATGTTGTTAGCCGTTTTTGGCGTCGTTTTTGTCGCCTTGACGGCCTTAATAGGAATCGTTGTTTTACTAGAACCAAAGGTCTTGAGTAAGCGCAATTCAGCAGGCGTGCGGCCTTTGGCGTCCACTGGAGTGACCATTTGCTTGCTTTCTTCGGATTCAATGCGTTGAAAGACTTCTTGGAACGTCGCTGGATTTGCAGATTGAGGAGCCATGACTGCAGCCCATTGCTCTTCGTTTAAAGCAATGCCGCGTTCGTTGACCCGACGGTGTGTCGAATGAGGCTCAGCATCCTTGTAGTCTGCAATTCCATCTTTGTCTGAATCAAGTGGACAGCCATGCTTGTCAATTGGCGCTCCAGCCATAGTTCCGGGACACCGGTCTTTGGAGTCTTTAATACCATCGTTATCGGCGTCATCACCAAGGAGCAAAAGGGCTTCGGGAAATGCGTCTCCCTTTGGCTCAGCATGTGCTTTTCCGAGACGTAGACCAATGCCTGCTTGGGCTGTTGTCAGCCAATCGAGGTGGTCTGGACGTGGGTCCAAACTCGCTTCGGTCCCCATCAAAGTTGATACGGATGCTGAAGCAAAAAGACGGCTTGTCAAATTTAAATCCAGCCCGATTTGAACCGGGATAGCGATGTTGTGGCTTGTTGCGGTGCGCGTTTCAAACGTGTAATCACGCATCATTGGATTGGCTTGCGCATCGGCGTATGGGGCATCTTCGGCCATGTCATAGATCATTCCGTTGTCCCAAACTTGGTATTCCGAATCATCTGCATTCAATAGGTCAGCAAAATTCGATTGCTTGAGATAAGCGGCACCAATACTGATCCAAGGTTGGAGATGCCTATGCTGGTTGTGTGGTAGATGCAAACGAACTCCTGCACTAACAGATTGATAGGTGGCCATTTCGTGCTTGCGGTTCGCAGCAGTCAGACCGAGCTCTCCCCATTGCGCATGAGCCTCAAGTGAAATGCAAGGGCGCACACTGGTGGACAATGCAATTTGAGATGAATAGGTGCCTGTGCCGGATATTTGAATGCCATCTTCCAAATTGGAAGAGCCGGTAAAACTGGTTGGACCAGTCAAAAGGCGAACGCTTGTTTGAGCGAACAAAGACTGCTGTTGAACACTAAGTGTTGCTGCAGTGAACAATAGGATACGTGCAATTCGCATGGGTCGAATGAGCTTAATGAGACTTTTCACATGGCTCTTTACGCCAAGACTCACCAAAAGGTTTCAATCGAATCGAAAACGGTATCTGTCGGGTGGGAAGAATTAAGTTTCTGAGACGAGCTCTGCGACTTGATTGCCGCATTGCATGCCCATAGCTACGCCCATTCCACCGAGCCTGACAGCCACATGGATGCCTGATTGAACGGATTTAACAATGGGGAGTCTTGCTTTGCCAATTCCCAAAACCCCGGTCCAGCGTTGGTCAATTTTAACTGACTTGGATTCTGGCCAGATTGCTCGCATCGTGCTCAACAACCGCGCTTCCAATTCTTCAGGGTTGTCGAGTCCCCAATGCCTTCCGCCGCCGATCAGTAAGCGATTTTCAATGGATCGCGCATAGACATAACCTGCGTCGATATGCACAGTGGGCTGCGGGAGAAGCGTTTGGAGAGGTTCAGAGACCAAAACCAAGTTGGTAGCCGGAAGTACGTCTAGGTCATCAAGCAACTCGCGGGTAAATGCGTTGGTGGTAAGCAGGAGCCGTTCCGTTTCAAACCAGGTTCCTCCAGCAGCAGTCTCTGAAATCCGAATGCGAGGCTGGGGACCATTTTGGATGCCCGTGACATGGCAGCCGTGCACGAGGTCAATGCCTGCTTTGTGCACTTCGCTTTGGAGTGCATACATCATATGTCCGGTGTCGACGCATCCTTCGAGAGGGGACGAGACGGCCTGTTCAATGGCAGCGGAATCCATGCCGTGTAAGTGGAGTGAAGGGATGTTCTTAAACGTTTTGTTATTGCCAGTAACAGGTGCAATCCATCTGTTTAGATCTTCCAACTCTTCTGAGGAGGGAGCGGCGCTATGCTGCTCGAACCCCTTGAGAAACAACTCAACGCTGCCGGACTCTCGATACCTCAAAGCCTGATCTCCGAGTCGTTTTCGCAACAATTGCAACCCTGTCCAGCGCTTTTGGACCAGCTCCAATGCGGACTTGTCTCCTAAAGTAATCCGGTCCTCACGCAATTCGGTGGCGCTTCCAAAACATGCAAAACCTGCGTTTCGCGTACTCCCGCCTCCTCCAAAAGGGTGTCGTTCGATGACGGTAATCTTCCAATTTGGGTGCAGTTCACGGACGCGCAAAGCCGCGGAGAGACCAACAATTCCTCCGCCAACGACCACTAAATTGCGGTCGCTCAACCACTGTTTCGACTCCCAATAACTAAATGCCATATTTTTACATTCATAAGAACCCATGGAATCGCCCATGCATATCCTCAAGAGCCAAAATAGATTGAAATTTTCATTGAAGCCTTCAACAGCCGTTCCGAACTTCAATAGTTCACTTTTTTATGGATTGGTGTCTCTTGTCTTGGTGGGGCTTTACCAGCCCACTATTGCGGCGCAAGATGATTTGTTTTTGGTGTTTGGATCTGTGAAAATGGACGATACGAACAAACGAATTTTGGGCGTCAAGGTAGTAGTCTATCAAGACGGCAGTGTGTTTGATGAATTGTTTACAGATGCAAAAGGCGATTATGACTTCGAATTGCCTTTGCGCCACGATTATGCCTTCAGTTTTGAACTGGATGGGCATAGTAATAAGCGCATAGAAGTCGATGCCTCAGGCATCCCTGAGAGCGCTTTGGGCAATCGAAATATGGACTTGGACATGACGATGTTTCCTCTCCCTCCTGGATTTGATGAAAGCATATTCAACGATGCCTATGGTAGAGGTGAATACAATGACGCTAAAAACACCGTGGTATTTGATAGCAACTACACGGTGCGGATGCGGAATAAGGTGCAAGCCGAATTTGCCCGCTTAGAGCGAATGGAAGGAGAGCTCGAAAGGATGCAGGATGACTTTGATGCCTTTTTGAAAAAAGGGGACCAGTCTATGGGGAAGGAGGAGTGGCAGCAAGCCGTTGATTTTTACGATTCCGCCTTAGCGTTATTTCCTGAAGAATCAAATGCCCTTTCGAAGCGCTCCAGCGCTCAAGTAAAGCTGGATGAGTTTTTAGCTTCTGGTCAGTCGGAATCTGCTTTTTTGGCGCTGTTGGATGAAGGAGAGATGGCTTTAGCTGCCGATCGATTGGATGAAGCGATCGAAGCTTTTGAATCTGCGGCAGTGATGCGGCCGGACGCACCAGAGCCCGCAAATGGAATACGGGATGTGGAAGCCCGTCGAAAGGCCAAGGAGCAGGATGGGGAATACGATGAAGTGATAGCTGAAGCTGATAATTATTTTGACAGGGAACAATACGAACGGGCCATCAGCGCATACGATGATGCAAGTCGTTTGAAGCCTGCAGAGCGTTACCCCCAAAATCGCAAGGAAGAAGCGCAAACCCGAATTGACGATCTAGCCTCGGAATCAGCCTCTATCATTGAGCGCACGGTGGCCTATGAGGCACTGGTCGATGAAGCGAACGATCTCTACCGAGACGATGATTATGCGTCTGCGCTTTTGAAGTATGAGGAGGCTTCTCGGCTGCTTCCCGCTGAACGACTTCCGCAACAGCGCGCTGAGGAATGCCGGGAGCGAATTGCCGAAGCTGAGTCGGATGATGCCGAGCGATTGCGAAGGGAGGAGGAAAGAGCTCAACGCGAAGCTTCAAGCGCCAGTTTGCGAGAATTGCAAGTGCAGTATGACGCCATCAATGATGACGCGGATATTTTGTTTCGAAATGATGATTATGCAGCTGCCATTATCAAGTATAGCGAGGCTTTGGAAGTGTTGCCTGATGAACGGTATCCTGTGCAGCGCATGACCGAAGCTCAGCGTCGCATAGACGAGGCCTTGGCCAAGGCAGAAGCACGCTCATCGTCTAAGGACAAAGACCGTAAAAAGTCAGATAAAGATGATCAAGATGATAAGGCAAGCAAGCAGAATGCAGCTGATGCTCGCGAAGCGCGAGATGCCCGTCGCGCTGAAGATGCGGCGCAGGATGAGGCCGACCGTAAAGCGCTAGAATCACAGAATCTAGAGGCTTCAGCAGCATCGGATGAAGCGGCTTTTTTGGACGCCGAGTTCGACCGCCTTATAGCGTCGGCTGACGCGGCATATGATGCCGCTGATTGGGATCTAGCAAGCAGGTCTTACTCCGAAGCGCTTGAAGTCAAGCCGGACGACCGCTATGTAAGCGGTAGGTTGGTACGCATTGCTAAAAACCGAGATTCATTGGAGCCTTTGGATACAACGGACGACTTGGCAGCGCAGCGAGCAGCGTTGGAAGCGGAACGGGCAGCAGCCGATCTTGAATCGAATCGTGCTGATGCGTCTGCAGATCAAAGTGATGAAGCGGAACGGCAGCGTAGATTGGATGCAGAACGAGAACGTTTGGAGCAGCTCACTGCCGAGCGCTTGCGGAAGGACGACCAAGCTCGGAATCGTGCTCAAGAGTTGGCGTCGGCCATGAATAGCCAAGAAAGCGATGAGGTCGAGCTGTATTATCAAGAAGCGTTGAAAAGTGAAGAGCGTTCGCGTCAATTGGATGTGGAGAACAAGAAATCGTCAGCAGCTGAATTGCAGCGTCAATCTGCTCGTGCAGCCAATGTTCGCATCGAAGGAAACTTGGTTGAGTTGAGCGCATTGGAGCGTGGGCAAAAAGCCTTGGTGCAAGATGCCGTCAATGCTCAAAGTCGTCGGGTGGATTCGTTGAATGACCAAGTGGCTGGCTACGAGCGCGCTGCGAGTCAATCGTCACAAAACGGCCGCGAGCAGCAGGAACAAGGCGAACAAAAGGTGCAAGGCCAAAAGGAGAACAGTTCTCGATTGAAACGAAATCGAAACCGCGATTACGCATCGGCTGTTCCGGACTTGGAGCAGAAAAAGCGAAACTGGCGCAATTTATTTCGTGGAGTCAATCGCGCGGCCGCGGATCGGCGCTCTGTCAATGCAGAAAATGCAGAAGATCAAACACGGCAGTACCGTGAAGTCGGGAGTGGCGCTGATCTTCGTGCACAGGAGCGTTATGTAGAAGTTCGAAGAAAAGAAAGACAAGTAAGTCGTCGGTTGTCTGAGCGCAAGACGCAAGCGGATCGTAGGGCTTACGACTCCCGCATGGAAGGGTTGGAAAAGGCCAATTCAGAGTCCAACGACAAAGATGCGTATGTCCTTTCGGAGAAAGATCAAGAAGTCTTGATGGGTATCCATGAGGAGTCCTATGATATCCCCAATGGACTGGTCATTGAACGCACTGTGAGAACAGGAAACTTGGTCGTCCGGTATCGTAAAGTTGTCACAAAGACGGGCATTTATTATTTCAAAGGCGACCGAAGTATCACTGTGGATACCTGGAAACGGGAGACCTCGATTTTACTTGATTGATGCAATTAGGCGATCCAAAAAACAAGCAGAGAAATCGCTTTTGGTTGGCCATCACCCTGACGTTGGGATTGCATGCAGCGACCTTATTGGTCTTGTGGATTCAGCCTTTGCATGGCACGAGTGCGCCGCAACCAAACTTTGTGGAAGTCGCCGTTGGTCAATGGTCTGAGGTGGATGTTCCGCTAGAGCGTACCCTAGAAGAATTCTTGAGCCAGCGTATGGAGAGCGAGGTGGCCAATTTGAGATCAGATGGTTCAAAATCAGCTTCTTCAGAGCGTCGTTCGTCTGGCGCAGTGCAAGATGAACAGCAAATGGCTGCGGATGTAGAAGCAGAACTACGCGCCATGGAGGATGCCGAATTTTCGCGGTTGGCAGCTGAACAAAAGGATTTTGGTTTGGAGGCTGTTCCCGATGATGGTCAGCGTGAAATCATCCAGACGTACGAGGAGTGGGACAGTCGCTATGAAGGACAAGTCACCGTTGCTTTTGATGTGCCTGGTCGTGAGGAGCTTCAATTGGATATGCCGGGGTATCGTTGCCGCGGTGGAGGAGTCGTAGTGGTGCAGGTTGAAGTAACGGCTGCTGGAGGTGTGCGCAATGTGTCTTTGCAAGGAGCTAAGGTTTCTGAGGCCTCGGGCAATCCTGAGTCAGTCCGTGCTTGTTTGATCGAGGAGGCGTTGCGCAGTGCCCAGCGCTCCACCTTTCGTGCTACGACAGATGGGCCGGTTTCAGGAACGTTGACCTACCGCTTCATTGCTCAACAATGAACGTTCGATAAGAACCGAAAAAGATGTTATCAACGCGAGCTGATGCACGTAATTTGGTCTCGTAGAGCCATCGACATTGCAATATTCCCCAGAACATCCTTTGCGCCTCGGTATTGTCCGAGAAGGCAAGACCCCTCCCGATCAGCGGGTTCCCTTAACACCGGAACAATGCGCGACCTTAATTACGCGCCATCCTGAACTGGAAATCGTAGTCCAACCGAGTCCTGTGCGTCGCATCACCGATGCGGAATATGAGGATGCGGGACTGATTCTTCAAGAGGATTTGAGTGCATGTGATGTGTTGATTGGAGTGAAGGAAGTCAACGCAGAAGACCTCATTCCGTCCAAGACATATCTCTTTTTCAGTCACACGCACAAGTTGCAGCCTTACAATGCCAAGCTGTTGGCTACGGTGTTGGACCGAAAAATACGGTTGATCGACTATGAGATGCTCAAGCGCCCCAGTGGCAAGCGAATCATTGGTTTTGGACGTTGGGCCGGGCTGGTAGGTGCCTACAATGGGCTGCGCGCGTATGGACTTCAAAGCGGGCGTTTCTCATTGCCTAAGGCCATTGAGTGCCGCGACCTAAAGGAAATGTTGGACCATGCCAAGTCAGCGGATTTGCCGGATGATTTTCGCATTGTCTTGACGGGAAACGGTCGGGTCGGACAAGGAGCTTTAGAGGTTTTACAACACATGAAGTTAAGAGGTGTGCACAAGGATGATTTCTTGCGCATGGATTTTCCAGATCCGGTCTATGTGCATCTGGATGTCGATGATTACAATGAACGCATCGATGGCCAGCCGTTTGATTACACGGAATTTATCGACGATGCTACGGGATACCAGAGCACCTTCATGCCGTTTGGACAGCGTGCTGACTTGTTCATTGCCGGACATTTTTGGGCAGATGGATCTCCGTTTTTATTCACCAGAGAAGATATGCGCAACCCGGCGTGGTCGGTCAAGGTCGTCGCGGACATTTCCTGTGACATTGACGGACCAGTGGCTTGCACAGTGCGTCCTTCGACCATTGCAGATCCACTATACGGCTACAACCCGGTGACCGAATCTGAATGCGCGTTGGATCATCCCGCTGCGATCATGGTTATGGCGGTGGACAATCTGCCGTGTGAGTTGCCACGTGATGCTTCCGAGGGATTTGGTCGTGAATTAATGGAACATGTCATCCCCTTGCTGATTGCCGGTGACGACGATGGCATCTTGCGCGCGGCCAGTGAGACAACGCTAGCAGGAGAGTTGAATGCACCGTTTGCATACCTCGCCGATTACGCGTCGAAAGGCGCGGAAGAACTCTAAAATTCATAAGGGGCCTTAAAGCATCGTTGCTTGCCGTACTTTTGCCATTCGCAAAGAGCAATGGCTCGCTGCGTTGTTCTTTGTTTTTGGGGCCGATTTTGGATTTGACAGCAAGATGATAAATCGGGTAAGCATGCCGAGCACTTGGAAGACCAGCTCGTTAATCTTGAACTTCTAAGTCAGAAATGACAACACTTCCTACGCGCTCGCAGCCTAATCGACTCAGTCGATTGGCATAATTGCATCACCAAGTGGTGCAACGGGCTATCTCGAAGCAACGTACGGACCCTTCCGTTGTTTCAATGGGTATCAGGCAAATGGGACTAGTTAAAGGTGTGTCCTACACCTAGCGCGAAATTTACTGGACTAAGCTGTTAGGTGGGCTGTCTGTGGTCAGCCTTCAGTCGAAATTCAATTACAGAATAAGCATGTAGAAATCACGGTATGTCCTTGTTTGGACGGGGGTTCGACTCCCCCCGGCTCCACTTTTAACACTTCTAAAGTGTTGATAAATAGTAGTTTGAGGAAAGTGTCGCCCATAGCGTCGCCCACAAATTACTCAGCAGGCGTCATGCGCATCTTCACCACCCGAAAGGACGTAGGGTCTTGAATCGGTGGGTTCTTCGTAGGCACATCTTGAAACTGGTGTTCATAGCAACTGCAGACAATACGATGCGCCACCTGCTCCGGAATACAACACACTTTTGCCAAATGGCAAGTAAGCATTACTTGCGCCTTGCCAGCACCACGGCTGCCTTTTGATGGAATCATAGCAATGCGCCGGAGAAGCTCACAGTATGCCTTGCGTTGAAGCTGGATAAATTGTTGGGGTGTGCA
>JAPKAW010000174.1 GCA_028825055.1 Flavobacteriales bacterium
TGAGCCTTCCTCCATCGCGGACCCAACCCCCCAACGATTCCAACCAGGAATCGTCCGCATTGCTATACCATCCAGACGGCATAACCATCACATCAAACACCGCCCATTCCTCTGGATTAGAATTTTGGGCAGATAGCATGGTCACGGGGTAATGCAATTCCTGTTCAAAATGCCACCACACCTCACCTGCACCCAAGGTCGATACTCCAGGACCCGTCAAAGCTCCAATGCGTGGCGCTTTAATGGCCCACACATCATCAGACCCCATATCGGGCCCTGCGTCTGAAAACCCACGAGCAATCTCGTCGAGATGCACTCCATGGGTTGTTGCCATTTCACTGAGTTCACTCCACCATTGGGGACGGTCTTTGTGGTCTCCTCGCAGGACCAATACCGTGCCTGCTTTATGGTTTAGCCCATTGCTTTGAAAAGGCTTGGCATTCGTGCGCAAGCTGAAACCTGCATGCAGCAGTTGGGCCATGAGCGGGGAATCATGATCACCTGTTCGCTGAAAAGCATAGCCGAAAGTCTCGCTTTGAATGGATTTTATTTTGGATGAAACGTGGGTTGTTCCATTCAACGGGGCATCCAATCCGAACGTCCGCAATCCATAAGCAAATGGTGCGCTCCAGGTGGTTATGTCGTAGGTCAAAGAGTCTGTCAGTATAGGGTCGGGATCGAATAACACGCCCAAAACCCCAGAATGCGTTTGGTATGCGCTGATCACGAGATCTCCCACTTTCGGTCGCACTGTGCGCTTTTTCCCGACACCATACTCCCAACCGGTCACCGACTTTTGATTTGTGCTAATACTTTGGCTGGTGACTCCGTGGCGGTCTAAAAACTTTACGAGACGCTCAATGCGAGCAGCATTGTCTTCTGTTTTGGGAATGAGATACCCCTCAAAGCGTCCAATGGGTTGCGTACGGTTCCGGTCATAATAGGCTCCCCATTCATCGACAAGTTTCTCGGCCAAACGTGCACTGGTATACACTGCTTCCAAACTACTCTCGACGTGGTTTGCGATGCGGTCATTCAAACTCAAGAGCTGACCTTGAGAAGTTTCAACGATTACACCTGCACCGCCACTGCCGCCTTGCTCATAGGTCATGCCAATGGCCCCGTTAAACATCGGGTAAGTGTCACCGTAGCTGGGATAGAGAAGATCAAAAGACTCCTTGGTGTAATACAATTCACCACGAGCGTCAAAGGCCTCAGCGGTAGCTTGTCCTACTTCGTCTTGAAATGTTCTTTGCCATGGGGTGATGGATTCATGATAAGGCTCAGCTGCCGGGGCAAAGTAATAGGGGCTGTTGTAGCCCATTTCGTGATAGTCGCAATGGACATGTGGCATCCACTGGTGGTAGAGTGCGGATCGCATTTGGCTCTCCTGTTGTTTTTGCCACGCCCAATCCCGGTTCAAGTCGAATAGGTAATGGTTTGGACGTCCTCCTGGCCAAGGCTCATCATGCTCAAATGCATTGGGATCTGAATTGGGAGGATTACTTGCATACTGATTGAACCAAACGGCATAGCGATCATGTCCATCTGGATTGAGGCAGGGATCAAGTAAAACAACCACATGATCCAAGAAGTCCTCTCCATCAAGAGCGGATCGCCCAAGATCATGCATGACTTTCAATGCGGCCTCAGTGCAAGCCGCTTCATTTCCATGGACATTGTAGCTGAGCCAGATGATGGCTAGATCATCGTATTCGGCGATACCCGTTCCGCCGCGCATGCGGTCAAGATGTTGGATTCGAATGGTTTCGATGTTCTGCAAGTTAGCTGCACTCGAAAGCACCAGCAATTCCAGCGGTCTGCCTTCAAAGGATTCTCCATACTCGATCAATTGAGAACCAGAAACTGCTTCATGAACATGTTCAGCATAATCGGATACAGCGTGGTGCAATGTGAAGCGACCACCCAATTCATGTCCTACAACAGCTGCCGGTTTCAGTAAGTCCACCTGAGCCTCAAGGCCCGAAGTGAATACAGCAATGCAGGTCGACGCGACCAAAAGGCGTCCGAATGTATTTGAGGTATGCATGCTGCAAATTACATCCGCAGCGCTCAAGCCAATACTTTTTGCTATTGCCCTTGTGCGAATTCAACGATTTGTTCATCCAATGGCTTCACACCGCTTCGCAATGATGCCACAAGTTGTCCGTTTTCGTCAATCAGAAATTTGTGGAAGTTCCAACCAACTTTGTGGTCGGCAACACCATTTTCAGATGAAGAACAGAGCCATGAGTAGACGGGATGTTGTTCGCTGCCGCCTACGTGAACTTTTTCCATGATTTGGAACGAAACACCATAATTCTTAGAGCAAAAGGATGCTATTTCTTCAGCAGATCCAGGCTCCTGACGTCCGAAATCATTGCAAGGAAATCCAACAACCACAAAGTCATCACCACCATGTGTTTTGTGGAGTGTTTCAAGATCACTGTACTGAGGAGTGTATCCACATTTTGACGCCGTGTTGACGATCAGAACGCGTTTTCCCTTGAAGGCCTCGAAAGAAACCAATTCACCTTCTAAATTTTTTGCTGTGAGGTCATAGAATGATGCCATGGAGGGGGTAGGGGGATAGCGATTGGATGATCTCATGAAATTCCAAGCGCAAAGAGTTGTTGCGAGAAGCACAATGATTATGCTGAGGCTTGTGTAGGATGCAATAAATTTCATGAAAAGGATTACTTTGGCTTTGTCATTGTTTGAACCAACGGACCTGAAGGTTTGTTCATTTAACAGCAACTCTGACAATTGTCTTGAAATAAAAATGTCATCCATGCGCTCTGAACGTTATTTTAAAATTTGCTTGTCTTTAAGTTGTTCGATCCTTGCGGGTTCCGTAGGACTCGTTTCGGCCCAGTGCGAGACTTTTGGATTGTTTGACATAGGAGAAGACGTGGAAATAAATTGTATCGATTCGTGCATTCAGTTAATCTCCCCAAATATTGCCAGTGTTGCAATCGGAGGCTCCGATTACGAAGTAGAGGAAATTGATTACGACCTTCCCTATGCCTTCAATCAAGGCGCCGTTGGAATCAATGCCGGTGATGATGATGGCGCAGGAGCGACGAATGTTCAAATCGGCTTTTCGTTCAATTTTTACGGCAACGACTACACCCAATGCCGCCTGTCACCAAACGGATGGATCTCATTCAATTTGAGTGAAACGGCACCGTACAATCCGCCGGGAATGGTTCCAAATGGGGACATGCCCCTAAATAGCATTATGGCTGTTTACAGTGATTTAAACCCCTCAACGTGTGGCAATGTGCGCTATGCGACTTACGGCGTAGCGCCGTGTCGTGAATTCGTAGTGTCGTTCAACGCCGTTTGTCAATTCAGTTGTACGAGCAATCAGGTGAGTGCAGAAGTCGTTTTATACGAGGGTTCCAATGTGATCGAGGTCTACCTCGGAAGTCGTCCATCATGCAGTTGGGGAAGCGCAGCTGTTGGGATTCAAAATGCTACGGGTAATAGCGGTGTTTCCCCAGCAGGCTTCAACACCGGAAACTGGACTGCCAATTCCGAAGCGTGGCGTTTTACGTCGTCTCAAGTGGTTGAAGGAACCACTTTATGGTACGAAGGAGATGAATTTTTGGGCATTGGTGACACCTTGGATTTCTGCACATCTCAAACCACTTCTGTGACAGGTTGGTTTAGTCAATTGCCTCCTGGTACATTCTGTGCTGACTACAATATCAACGTAACAACTGCAGGGTCTTACACGGCCAATCAGCAGATCGACTGGGCAATCTTATCTGACAATGGGGCGCTTTTATTTGAAGGGGGAGGCTTGTTTGACGGAGAAGCCTGTCTGTCCAATGGGTGTTTTGGCCTTGTGATGACCGATACCGGGGGGAATGGTTGGGGAGATGCGGTGCTGACGATTACATCCCCGGATGGTGAAGAGGTTGGTGCGTATACATTGGAATCCGGTTCTTCGGGCTCTGCGAACTTTTGCATCGATCAATACGATGGGCCTGCTCCGACTGCAGATGACTATGAGCAGGTGGTTTCAGATGAGTTGGAGGTGATTGCTGTAAGCGATGCAGACGCTGGCTTTTCATATCCCGCGCCACTCTGCTCGGGAGGAGAGCCGTTTCAAATCACGCCGAATTCGGAGGAAGAGGGAACGTGGACCGTAGATTGCGAAGGTTGTTTCGATCTGGAGACCTTGACAATTGATCCAGGGATAGCCGGTTCTGGCGGGTTGCAAGTAATTCATGTTGTCGACGGCTCTTGTTTTGCCGATGTGGAAACGCTCAATATTCCGATCGGCATCACGCCTAACCCTCAATTCACGGCCTCCACAGAGGCACTTTGTTCGGGTGAGTTTTTTGATTTAAATGCGACACCGCCCTATGGTGCATGGACTTCTTCATGTGGAGAATGTATCAATGCCAATACGGGTGTCTTCTTTGCGGATGAAGCGGAGGTGGGGTTGAACGAGGTCACCTTTACAACGTTTGGAGTGTGTCCGGGTGAATCTTCGATGGAAATTGGAGTGTCTTCACCTTTAGAAGGAATCGTTTCTGGGCCTGCC